>NZ_BAEV01000003.1 GCF_000246895.1 Clostridium arbusti SL206
ACACGTAGTATACCTATGGTGGAACAAACTATTAAATCTTGAAACCTCAATAGATGCCACTAATTTAATAGAAAATTTACTTACTTATGTTAGTAAGTATCTTCTAAATAAAACTAATAAATACTCTATAATTGCTGAACAAATTAAAAAATATATTAAAAAAGATTATTTAAATAGTATAAGCATAAATAGTATTGCGGATAATCTTAGTTATACTCCAAATTATATAAGCTATGTTTTTAAACAAAATTTTGGACAAAATATTTCTGACTATATTATGGAATTAAAAATATCAAAAGCAAAAGAACTGCTTATGGATATAAACAATAAAATATATAACATATCTGAAATCCTAGGTTTCAGTAATACTTCCTATTTTTGCAGTGTATTTAAAAAACATACTTCATTAACTCCTAAAGAATATAGAGCAAAGAATATACTTAAAGATATATAGTTATTATCACCAATTCAGATATAAAAAAATTAGTCTCAGCATACATACTTGAAATACTGAGACTAATTTTTATTCATAATTAATGAATTCTACTTAAAGATATTTTATATTTCTATTAAACCTATATTACTAGCATTAATTCTTTGAACCAGTACTTGCTATTCCCTGTATAAATTGTTTCTGGAATATTATAAATAATATAAGCATTGGCCATATAGCTATCATTGAACCAGCCATTAGCTGAGGAAAGTTTGTTGAATATTGACCTTGAAGCGATGCAAGACCTGATGCTAAAGGCATCTTATCTATTGATGTATTTACTATTAAAGGCCACATTAAGTCTTTCCAAGAAAATAATGCAGTAAATATTCCAATTGCAACTAAACCTGACTTTGTTAATGGCAACATTATTTTATAAAATATCTGCCATCTGCTGCATCCATCTAGTACTGCTGCTTCTTCTAATTCAACGGGGATCCCTATAAAAAACTGTCTTAGTAGGAATGTACCAAAAGCACTTACAACTCCAGGTACTACCAATGCTCCTACAGAGTTTAATAAACCGAGTTTTGAAACTATAAGATACTGTGGAATAATGAATATTTGTCCTGGAATCATCATCTGTATAAGTATTATCATAAAGAAAATATTCTTTCCCGGAAACTCTATTCTGGCAAAGGCATAAGCTGCCATAGCACTAAAAAAAACTGAGAATATAATTCTAAAAAGCATCATAAGGAACGTATTTGCATAAAAAGCTGCAAAAGGCAACTGATGCCAAACATCACTATAGTTACTGACGTTAAAAATTTTAGGAATAAGTGTAGGTGGAATCTGTGTTGATTCCGTAAGAGTTTTCAATGAAGTTATTAACATCCATAAAAATGGAAGTAGCATTGCAAAAGCTCCTATTATTAATACAATGTGAACAATAATATTTGATTTTGAGTTATTATTTCCCATAGTTTACACCTCCATAAGATTAATCATAGTGAACCCATTTTTTCTGCAATTTAAGTTGTAATACAGTTACTACCAATATTATTGCCAATAAAAGTGTTACTATAGTTGAACCATATCCTTTGTCATTCATAACAAAAGAATATTTATAGAAAAGATATACCAGCGATTGTGTAGATTGTAATGCTGCATTTGTTCTGTCAACCATCATGAATATCAAATCGAATATCTGAAGTCCTCCGATTATAGATGTAACAACTACAAAGAACATAGTTGGTGATACCAGTGGAAATGTAATGCTGAAGAATCTTCTGATTGGACCTGCACCATCTATTTCAGCTGCTTCATAAAAAGTCTTAGGAATCTCCTGTAAACCTGCAAGTAAAATTATCATATTATATCCCAAAACGCTCCATATCCCAACTATAATTATTGATAAAAGAGAGAGTTTAGGATCAGAAAGCCATCTTGGTCCTTGTATACCTACCAGAGATAATAAATAATTAAACAGTCCATATTCTGAGTTGTAAAGCCATTTCCAAACCATAGCTATAGCAGCTGGAGCTGAAACTACCGGTAGAAAATAAATTACACGATATATAGTTTTCCCCTTAATGTTTGCATTTAAAAGTACAGCAATAACTAAAGAAAGAATAACACCAATCGGAACAGAAACTATAGTATATTTAAGTGTATTCAAGGTCGCCTGCCATACTTCAGGATCATCAAATAATTTTTTATAATTGCTTAATCCACTCCACTGCATCTGACTAAAACCATCTACTGTATTGAAGCTCAAAATAATAGTCTGAATCAGTGGCCATATATTTAAAACAATAAGTCCTATTATTGTAGGTGCTATCATGATATAAGCCCATTTATAGTCCTGAAACTTTCTTGAAGTCTGCTTTTTTTCCGAAACTTTGCCCACAGCTTTCATTTTTACTCCTCCTTCTATCATAACTGATAAGTTTATTAGTATTTTAGTTGTAGTAATTGGTGCAAAATACATCAATTACTACATTAATTAATTATTTCTTTTCTGCAGCTAAGAGATCATTCATCTGTTTAGAAATCTGACTAGTTCCTTGATCTACAGAAAGCTGTCCACTAAATACTCTTGTCATTGTTTCATTTTGAATTGGATACCATTTTGCCTTTGATTCTGAATTAGGGAATACAACACCATATTCAAGCATTTCCGGATATACTTTTACATTGAAATTGCTGAAAGCATTTACCCATGAATCTTCTGTACCCTTATAAGCTGGTATTGCTGCACCTTTTTCTCCGTGAATAGTATTGGCTTCTTTACTTCCTAAGTACTCCAAGAACTTCCATGCTTCTTCTGGATGTTTAGTCTTTGCAGAAACAGAATTTGCTAGTCCATTATAGATAGTTGCTCTTACTTTTCCCTTAGGCATAACGGCTACGTTACAATTTTTTGCAACGTAATCATTTGAGTTGAATTCACTTACCATCCATGACCCAAATAACCCCATAGCAGCTTTTCCTGATTCAAAATATTGAGTAAATGTTGTGTCTGCAATTTGCTGTTGAGTTGGAGAAACTTTATATTTCCTACTTAAATCAACATCCCATTGTATAGCTTCTTTTGTTGCTGGTAAATCGAAACCTGATTTTGTTTTATCTGGTGAAAGTATATATCCTTGATTTTGATAAACAAAATTGTAATATCCTTGTTCGTCATCTGCAGGAGCTACAAATCCATATACTCCCTTTGAAGAATCAGTTAATTTCTGTGCAACCTCTAAAAGTTTATTCCAGTCCCAAGTATCATCTGGATAAGCTATGCCCTTTGCATCAAACATAGCTTTGTTATACCATAATCCTATAGTTCCATAATCTTTTGGCATTGCATAATATTTTCCTTTAACAGTATAAGTATCTACAAGACCTTCTGGAAAATTACTCATTGATGCTTCTTTGCTACTCTTTATTTTATCAGTTATATCCATTAACATATTGCCATTTGCATATTTCAGATATTGATTTGAATGCATCCAAAATACATCTGGCATTGTTCCACTAGAAGCCCCTGCATCTAATTTTGTCCAATACTGATCCCATGGTGTTACCTCTACTTTTACAGTAATATTAGGATTTTTCTTGTGGAAGGCATCTGCTATAGCCTGCATTCCTGCTTGCTGATTTTTATCCCAAATTGAATAAGTAAGCGTTACATTTCCTCCTGAAGAACTACTAGATCCTCCACAGCCTGCAAAAACAGACATCGTTATTACAAGACCCAGTGCAATAGCAGCAATCTTTTTAAATTTTTTTCTCATTTTAAATCCCCTCTCTTATTCAAAATTAATTTAAAATTATAGATATCTTTTACTTAATACTTTTATGAACCCCCTCATAAATTCTAATCATTTAGTGCGTAATTAAAGTAAAGTATAAACATGTTTTACTTATATTTTACTTATGTTTACGTTTACATTATATCAGAAAACGTTTTCCAATTACATATTAAATTTCTACTATTAATTATAACTTTCTACGAAAAATCTGTATGCGTATATATACTAATCCCCTTCATATCAAGTTCTAGTGTAAATAATTCTCTAATAATTAAATATTTTTTCAGTTCATATACAAGTTGCAATATGGGAGGTAAAGCTTTACTAAATGTATATATATAATAAATGTATTTAGTATTATAATTTCTCTCTCAGATTTAGTTATATTTACTAAACATATATGTATAATAAATATTATAATTAATAACTTTTCAATTTTACTTTAAATCATATAGCAAATATGTTAAAATTACTATAAAAAACCTTTTCTTACATTAAATTAGAGTAATACAATTTATATGTTCAAATTTAATCATTATCTACTTGTTGTCAACAATTACACATGAATAGATTTAGGCAATTAAAAATTGAAATTTTATCTCAGTTAATTCTAGTAAAATTTCAGTAATTATCTTTGCTGAAAGCTATATATAGCTTTACTGTTAATTCACCTTACTTAAGATTAAAATATTATTAATGATAAATTATTAAAGGGGCATTGCACTATGATTTACGAAAATACTTTTAAAAACATGAATTCAATTACATTAGAAAATGATGAATTGAAAGTAATTGTTATTCCAGATTTAGGAGGTAAACTTATTTCTCTTTATAATAAATTAACCAAATTTGAATTGTTATTTCAAAATAAAAAAAGTGAATACAAAAAACCAGAATTAAATTCTGATTTTGCTTCTTTTGATGCATCAGGTTTTGATGATGCTTTTCCAACTATAGACTCCTCTAAAGTACAATACCAAGGTAAAGAAGTTTTATATCCAGATCACGGTGAAATATGGAGTTCTTCTTTTGATTATAGATTTATAGATGAATACCTTGAATTAACCTTTTCAAGCTCTATTCTACCCTACACTTATAAAAAACTAATTCACCTTGAAAATAATGTTGTTAAAATAAAATATAACATAGTGAACACAGGTAACTCACCCTTCCCTTGCATTTGGGCCATGCATTGCTTAGTGAATTGCAGTGAAGATGTTGAATTATCATTTCCTAAAGATACAACTGAAATTATAAATGTTCATGAAAGTAGTATACTAGGCAAAAAAAACTCAATACACAAATATCCTGTAACTAAAACTTTAGCTAATAAAGATTATAAATTGAATAGAATTGGTAGTAGTTCTTTAAACAAAACTGAAAAATATTATGTAAACGGTATAATTAACGAAGGTGAGTGTTCTATATATTATCCTAGTAACTCTTCACTCTTTACCATAAATTTTGATAAAAACAAACTGCCCTATCTTGGTTTTTGGGTTACTGAAGGCGGTTTTAGAGGTGATTACAATTGTGCTCTTGAACCTACAAATGGCTTTTATGATGATATAGATACTGCCAAAAGTAACAATAACTTATATTATTTAAAACCAAAAGAGCCACTTAATTTTGAAATTTCACTGGAGTTAAAAAAAGTAGATGAATGAATGAAATATACAAAGTTAGCCCTTATTTAATACATCTTCCACATATTTTTTAAATTCATCATAATATATTATTGTATTATATTATGGTGAATTCATTTTTGTAAATTTGTCTTTTTACAACAAAAAAGCAAAAGCAACCCCTTATGTATTAAGATTTTGCTCTTATTTAATTAATTCCACATAACTGCTATTCTATTAAATACCCAATTTTCTAAAATCACAGATCTAAGATCCAATTCTCTCAAAATGACTTTCTCTATAAGCTTTTGGTGATATTCCCATGGCTTTTTTAAATATTTTTGAAAACCCCAGAGGATCATTATACCCTACAGAACGGGATATATCACTTATTGTAAGTGTAGAATTCTTCATGAGTTCACAAGCCTTGTTCATCCTAAACTGTATCAAATATTGTTGTGGCGAAATTCCTATATTCTCTTTGAAAAAATTACTAAAATAATTTTTATTAAGTCCTATATTTTTTGCCATTTCAGGTACAGTTATATTCCTTGAAAAGTTAGTCTCAATAAAATCCAAAGTTTTTTTAATATATAATTCCTTATAATTGCTATCTATAATTCTGCTGTCAGGAGATTTTTCAATTAATTCAGATAGAAAAATTGACAACAGTCCCTGCAACCTCAATTCTTTTCCATTCTTTAAAACTGATGCTTTTCTCATACCCTCAAAACAATTTTTAACTAAGTCTTCTTCTTCACATTGAAATATTGGATTATCTTCATCTAAATTAGCTAATTTAAGATAATTTTTAGCCTTAATTCCCTTAAAACCAACCCAAGTATATACCCACGGTTCATTTTTATCAGCTTCATAATAAGTGATAGTGTCTGGACATATGAGAAATCCTTGATTTCTTTCTAATCTATATTCTTTATCCTTAACACGAAAAGTACCTTTTCCCTCTAATATAAAATGTATTAAATAATGATCTCTTACTGCCGGGCCAAAAAAATAGGAAGGCTTACATTTTTCCATACCACATTGATACACTATAAGATCAAATCCTTCTTTATTAACTGTTGAAAAGAATGTTATTTCTCTTTTAAATTCCATATAAAAGTCTCCTGTCAATAGAATAAATAAAATTTATATCTTAGATTATACCATATTTATCTTATATTTATCCATTTCATTTATTTATAATAAATTTATAATTATTAGTATAGCAAACGTTTTCTTTTATTTGAATTTAATTATGAACTGAGTAATCCAAATAATTATTCAGTTACATATCATATGGAGGTATTATAAATTATGAGTATTGTTTATGATGAAAATACAAGATCATTTCACCTTAAGGCTGGAAACAGCAGTTATATACTACAAATACATGATGAAAATTATTTAGCTCATCTTTACTGGGGAAGAAAGCTAAAAAAATTTAATACTGAATTGCTATCACTTAAACGAAGAGGATCTTTTTCACCAAATCCTGATCCTAATAATGAATTACTATCACTTGACACATTACCTCAGGAATATCCCTCTTATGGAACTAGTGATTTCAGAGTACCTGCATATTCAGTTCAGCTGGAAAATGGCTCTACTATAACTGATTTAAGATATGATTCTCATAAAATTATAAAAGGCAAGCCAAAGCTTGAGAACCTACCTGCTACCTATGTAGAAAATGATGATGAAGCTGATACTTTAGAAATAGTATTATATGATTCATTAATAGGTCTCAAAGCAATTTTATCTTATACAGCTTATGAAAAATATGATGCTATTACAAGAAATGTACGTTTTATAAATAGCGGTAATACAAAATTAAAGTTACTCAGTGCTTTAAGTACAAGTGTTGATTTTGACAATTGTACTTATGATTTTATGCATCTTCATGGATCTTGGGCAAGAGAAAGACAAATTGAAAGAACTCCTCTTATAAATGGTAATCAATCTGTTGAAAGCAGACGTGGTGCAAGTAGTCATCAACATAACCCATTTATTGCACTTCTAAGTAAGGATGCTACAGAAGAGCATGGTGATGTATATGGTTTCAATTTAGTTTATAGCGGAAATTTTATAGCTCAGGCAGAAGTTGATCAATATAAAACTACCAGAGTATCTATTGGTATAAATCCTTTCGACTTCTCTTGGGTTTTAGAACCTAATGAGACTTTCCAAACTCCAGAAACTGTAATGGTTTATTCCTCAAATGGTATAGGTGAAATGTCCAGAACTTATCATAAACTCTATCGTAGTAGATTATGTAGAGGAAATTTCAGAGATACGACAAGACCTGTTCTTGTTAACAATTGGGAAGCAACTTACTTTGACTTCAATGCAGAAAAAATAGAAAACATTGCTAGCGTTGCTAAAGAACTTGGTATTGAGCTCTTTGTACTGGATGATGGTTGGTTTGGAAAAAGAGACAACGATGATTGTTCCCTAGGAGATTGGATAGCTGATTCAAAAAAACTTCCTGAAGGTTTAGATGATTTAGCAAATAGGATAAATAAATTAGATTTAAAGTTCGGCTTGTGGTTTGAACCTGAAATGGTATCTCCTGACAGTGATTTATATAGGTCTCACCCAGATTGGTGTCTTCATGTACCAGACCGAAGACGTACACAGGCAAGACAACAGCTTATATTAGATCTTTCAAGAGAAGATGTGTGTGAATACATTATAAGATCAGTATCAGACATTTTAAGTACTGTTAATGTAGAATATGTTAAATGGGATATGAACAGAAATATGACAGAAATCGGTTCAGAGTATTTACCTCCTGAAAGACAAAGAGAAACAGCTCACAGATATATCCTTGGACTTTATAAAATTTACGAAAAGCTCACTACAAATTTTCCAAATATACTTTTTGAAGGCTGCTCTGGCGGCGGCGGCCGTTTTGATGCAGGCATACTCTATTATATGCCTCAGATTTGGACTAGTGATGATACAGATGCAGTAGAGAGATTAAAAATTCAGTATGGTACAAGTATAGTTTATCCTATCAGTACTATGGGCTCTCACGTTTCAGCAGTTCCAAATCATCAGGTTCATAGAAACACTCCTCTGAAAATGAGGGGAGATGTAGCTATGTCTGGCAACTTTGGATACGAACTTGATCTTACAAAATTTTCTGAGGAAGAAAAGGAAATTGTAAAAAATCAAGTTGAAGAATATAAATCTCTTAGAGAACTAATCCAATTTGGTGATATGTATAGACTTATAAGTCCTTTTGAAAATGATGAGGCTGCTTGGATGGTTGTTTCAGAGGACAAAACACAAGCTTTCGTTGCATATTTTAGAGTATTAGGGACTCCAAATGAACCTATAAGTAAAATATATTTTAGAGGTTTAGATCCTAATAAAGATTACTCCATTGAAGGAAAAGAAGGTGTTTTTTCTGGAGATGAATTAATGTATGCAGGACTTACTATTCCAGATTTAGAAGGTGACTATCAAAGTATTACTTGGGTATTAAAGAGCACTATTTAATTATAAAAAGACATATAGATTTAATTTACAAAATCTATATGTCTTTTTATTGTCTGGATAACTAATAAGAACTTTAGCGACATCAAAAATACCATCACTTTTCAAGTAATAAAACACAAAAATAGAAATACCCCTAATATGCTCCATCAAACAGCATATCAGGGATATTTCTATTTTCTAGCTACCATTCTGCTATAGTGCCATCATAATTTTTCCACTTAGGATTTGTCCATACTAATCCTTCTAAAGCAATCTTTTCTACAAATTCTTCATCAATTTCTAGTCCAAGTCCTGGCTTTTTAGGTATGTCTACATAGCCATCCTTGTATTGAAATATTTCTTTATTTTTTACGAAATCTAGCAAGTCAAAACCTTTATTGTAGTGTATTCCAAGACTCTGCTCCTGTATAAATACATTAGGAGTACATACATCCATTTGTAGTGTTGCTGCAAGTGCTATTGGTCCATAAGGTGCATGTGGTGCTACTGCTATGTCAAAGGCTTCTGCCATAGCTGCTATCTTCCTTGCCTCAAGTATCCCCCCTGTTAATGCTAAATCGGGCTGAATAATATCTATGACTCCATTCTTGAGAATATTTTTAAATTCCCATCTTGTACATAATCTTTCACCTGTAGCTAAAGGAGTTGACGTATATTTTGCTACTTCTGCAAAAGCCTCCTCATTTTCTGGCAGTACAACTTCTTCAAGAAACATAAGTTTATATGGGTCTAATTCCTTTGCTAAAACCTTTGCCATTGGCTTGTGTACTCTTCCATGAAAATCTACGCCTATGTTAAGATCATAACCTACTTCTTCCCTTATGGATGCAACTCTATCCACTACTGCCTGCACCTTTTTAAAGGAATCTATATAATGTAATTCTTCTGTGGCATTCATTTTTACAGCCTGAAAGCCTCTATTTTTTCTATCAAGAGCTTCTTTAACAACCTCTGCTGGTCTGTCTCCACCTATCCATGAATATACCATTAATCTATCTCTTGCTGCTCCCCCTAGGAATTCATATACAGGCATATTGTAAAATTTACCCTTTATATCCCATAGTGCCATTTCTATTCCTGATATTACAGTCATATTAATTGGCCCGCCTCTAAAGAAAGAACGGTACAATTCCTGCCATAATCTCTCTATCTCAAAAGGATTCTTACCTATAAGATATTCTCCCATTTCTTTAGCTCCAGCTACTACTGTTTCTGTTTTAGTTCCTGAAATCAATTCTCCCCATCCATCAATTCCCTCATCTGTACTTATCTTTATAAATATCCATCTTGGTTTTATTTTGTATACTTTTACTCCTGTTACTTTCATATATATATCCCTCCAGAACTATTATCAATTTAGATACAGCCTATTCTAAAACCGGACTTTTCTCTTCACTTTGTAACACTTTTTGTGCATCTTTTTTCTTCTTGATTACCTCAATATAAAACCATATAGCTACAAATGCTGCAATGAAAATAGGTACTGTTATTACTACATTTCCCGTAAACACTTCAAATACTATAAAACTTACTGTTAAACTTGTTGCTGCAAAAGAAGATATGAGCGCACCACCTGCCATAGATAAATCTATACCTGTAGACTTTGCAAGTTCTGTCATTACTGGCGCAGTCTTAGTTCCTGCTAATAATATTGCACCTGTACATGCTAAGCCCATAATAATATTCTTTATTAAATTACCTCTGGTTAGGGCTACTACCAAAGCTACTCTAAATGGAACTACAGCTAAATCTGCAAAGGGTAGTACTCTGTTACCTGGCAAAACTACTGCTAACGCTATAGTTAGTGGTATTACTATAAGAGATGTAGTTATAACTTCTGTATTTCCAACTACTACAGCTGCATCTAAACCTATTAGGAATTTTCTTCCTTTGAATTTTTCTTTAGTAAATTTCTTTGCTGCTTCAGAGATTGGCATTAAGCCTTCCATAAATAAAGAAGTCATCTTAGGAATAAGCACCATTACCGCTGCCATATTAACAGCTATACCAAGTATTTTAGTTATGTCATACTTTGCAAGTGCGCCTATAACGCCTCCTAGGATAAGTCCCATAATCATTGGTTCTCCAAAGAAACCTAAATACTTTTTAGCATCTTTTATATCAAATTTAACCTTATTTATTCCTGGAATTCTATCTAAAAGCATATTTAATGGTACTGCTATAACTAATGAAGATAAAGCCGATACCGTTGGTAGAGATACTCCCGGAAGTCCAAAGTAATCCTTTACAAGATGTTCCGTCCAATCTGACATTTTAAATGTAATTACTGCCATTGCTACAGTTGCTGACACACCTAGAACAACATTCTTTGTAACAAAATAAGTCATTATTCCAACTATGGCCATATGATGGTAATTCCATATATCAACATCTAATGTATTTGTTTTCTTGAGTATGAGTAAGACTATATTGCTAAGTAATATAACAAATATTAAAATAGCAATTATTGGTGAAGACCAGGTCACTGCTGCTATGGCGCCCCATCCTACATCTAATACATCCAGTTTTATTCCAAAGTTCTTTACCATATCCTGCGCTGCTGGTCCAAGGTTTGTTGCAAGAAGATTTATTACAAGCTTAATTCCTGCGAAACCTATTCCTACTATTAAACCAGACCTAAATGCTTTTGCTGGTTTTACTCTAAATATAAGTCCTATAACAAATATGATCAATGGAAGCATGACAGTAGGCCCTGCATCCAGTAGAACATTAAATACTTTTAATATCATTTATAAACCCCCCCATACTATGAATGTATCTTATTTTAGTGCATTCACAATTTCATCAATGGTTTCTTCTTCTCCAACTCCCGTTAATAACGATATTGCTCCTATTACTGGAACGTTTACAGCCTCACCCTCAAATTTTCCTGTAGTTACTAATAAATCATAATCTGAAACCTTTGATTCTACTTCTAAAAGTTTACACTGAGTTACTGCTATATCTACATGTTGATCTTCACAAGCCTCTTTAATTTTAGTTGCCACCACTGTTGATGTTGCTATTCCATTTCCACATGCTACTAATACTCTTTTCATTTTAAAATCCCCCTTATATTTTTTCATTAATTTTTACTAATTTAATAATATTTCTTATTTTAAAGTTTTATTGCTGAGATTAAAATATTTCTTATTAATTAATTTGCCATAAGATATGGAGTCAATTCATTAATAATTTCTTCATCTGAAGAAGCCTTTACAATTTGTTTTAGTAAATCTGGATTCTGTATAAGTTTAACTATTCTCTGAAGCATTTCAATATGACCATGAGGTTCGCTTAGTGCAAGCATAATTATAATACTTACATTTAGACTTTTATCTGGATCATCCATAGCTCTAAATTTCACTGGATTCTTTAATACTCCCACAGCTAAGCTTGCCTTATTTACTAATTTATGGTCTGCATGAGGTATTGCTATTTTCACATCTACAGAAGGTAGCGCCGTTGGATACTCCTTTTCTCTGTCTAAAATGGCCTTCTCATATCCTTTTTTCACATAACCCTTTTCCAAGAGCTTTGTAGCCAAAAACTTTAAAGCTTCTATATTATCGTTAAACTCTAAATTTTTGAATACTAAATCCTTTGAAAAGTAAACTTCACCACTCATTTTCACACCTTCTAACCTATCTTTTTTTCAAATTCTTTTAAAGATTCTATCAAACCTTCTATATTTTCATTTAATACATCATCTTTATTAAATACACCAGAACCTATTCCTAAAAAATCTGCTCCCTTACTGAAAAATTCCTTTGAATTATCCTTATTAATACCACCCACAGCCATTAGAGGTAATTCCCCTAGTGGTGCTTTAACATCCTTAAAAAATCTACTTCCACATTCTACTGCTGGAAATACCTTAACTATATCTGCCCCATCTTCAAAAGATTTATATATTTCTGTTGGACTCATAGCCCCAGGCACTGTTATTACTGAGTTTTCCTTACAAAGATCTATTATTTCCTTAGATAATAGAACTGGTGAAAGAATAAATTCAGCTCCTGCATTAATTGCTTTTTTTGCATTTTCTAAAGTAGTAACAGTACCAGCTCCTATATGAATTTTATCTCCATATTTTTTATGAAAATCATGAATCATATCTATGGAACCTTCAGTATTCATTGTAATCTCAACTGAATTTATATTACTTTTCAGCAATGCTTTAATAACTGTTTCTGCCTGAGTGTAAGTACATCCTCTTAAGATAATAGTGACTCTTGGAAAGTTTTTTATATTCATTTATTTCACCTCCTTGATTACACTATTATATAGAGCAACTATGATGCCAACTATCTGGTCAATATTGTGGTTTTAAATAAAATATCCATTATTTCTTTTTTATCTTTAGCCGATCTTATTTTTAAAAGTGCCTCATTACTTGATATTATCCTATATAATTGTTCAAAGTAATCCTTTGAATCTTCTTTTAACGCAATCATAAAAATTAAATCCACATTATTTACACCATCCCAATTTATAGGTTTGGCTAATTTAGTAACTGCTATGGTTGGTTTTGTAACAAATTTACTATCACCATGTGGAATGGCTATTCCACCCTTTAAATACGTGGCTCCCAATGCCTCTCTCTTGTATAAACTCAATAAAAAACCATCTTCTACATAATCGGCCTCAACTAACCTCTTAGTCATATTATCTAATAGTTCATCCTTATATTTGTAATCTTCCTGTGGGAAAATAAAATCAGTTGGTATTATATTTGATAGCTTATTTTTTAATATATTTTCCTTATTAATTAACTTTTTTAGAGTACCTAAAGCTGTACCCGTTACTACATTTTCTACAGATATAAAAGGTATACCCTTAATTTCTGGATTTATAGTACCAACTATAGCTAAAATCTCTTTATTTTTATGTATCCTATCTATGATTGAATTAACATTCTCACCATTCATATATCCTAAAGGTATTATTTCAATATCTTTAACACTATCCTCCAAATAATTTTGAATATACTCTTTTACCTTTTCAGCCGAACCTTCCCCTGTTATGCATAAGGTTATTATTGCTTTAGCTTTATTAGTGTCATCTATACTACAGCCCCTACTAATATAATTTTTATTATCTATTTCATCAGCTATACTATCCAGTGTATCTTCAGGTAACAGAGCTCTTCTTACACACTCCAGTACCATCAAAGTATCAACTCTGCCTATTACTCTAGTTGGGATTCCTGTTTTTGCAGTTATTATATCTCCAAAGGTTGTTAGAGAACCCATGTCCACTAATAAAATACACCCCTTGCCCTCATCAACCTTTTTCACAAGTTTTATAGTTTTTTCAAGCATTATATTTGGCGAATCACTGAGTTCCATTTCTAGACCAACAGCATGTTTCACGCCTAATAACCTATTGGCAACCTCCGCCATGCCAGAAGCTACTCTTCCATGAGACAATACTATTATTCCCACTCTACCTTCTTCAATCTTATTTTTATGTTGAAAATGTTTTAGATAGAGGGCAATAAAGGCTATTTCATCTTCTGGAAAATTTATATTAAATTTTTGCTCTACTAATTCAGCGATTTTCTTAGAAACTCTATACTCCTTTTTATACTCTTTTTTAACCATATCTAAATTTGGATTAACTATATTATGTCTGTTTAACAATCTATCATGAGCTGATTTTAGATGAATTGCCAGAGGATATATTACCTTTCTCTGAATTTCAGGTATATTTTCTTTAATTAAACTATAAATATCTTCTATTACCTCCAGTATATCTTCACCAATAATATCAACTAACTCTCTTATATTTGTAGAAGATAAATTTACTGCTGTAGCAAATCTCATGAGTTCATCTTCTACCTGACTGCCTATTATCTTATTAATATCTCTATCACTATGGCCCTCATTTTTTAATTTCTTATAGCTTTCTTCAATAAATAAGTAAATATTATCTGTATTTACATCATTGTATAAATCCTTACGCAATACCTCTATCCCCTTTGAGGAAACTATTATATCCTCATAAGTATATTTCTCTAGTTCATCATCCTTTATATTAGAACTCAATACCTGTTCTTTAACATAATCCGGTACATCCTTAAAGATAACTCTTACATTTTCTTTATTATTAAGAGTTGAATTCAAGAATCCTTTTGCACAGCATACCTGAATATCACTTTTCAGCTGACCTATATTACCAGGACAATCATGTATCATAAAGGATTTTATAACGTCTCTTGACACAAATATATCCTTACCTAACCTTACACTTTCATTTAGAAAGAAATTTTTTATTATTTCAAATCTCTCCTTATAAGATCTATCATTAATAGAAGGTATTTGAATTATCATAGGTATCCTTCTTCTAAAGGTCAAAAGTAAAGAGCCTTCTGGACTTTCAGTAGTTGCTGCAATAATCATTAATTTACTTTCTCTAGTAAGCTCCGTTTCTCCTAGTCTTCTGAATTTACCCCTATCTATTAAGTAAAAAAGTATTTCCTGACCTTCAGAAGGTAGTCTATGAATTTCATCTAGGAATAATATGCCGCCGTCACAAAGTTCTACCATTCCCTTTTTACCATCTCCGGCACCAGTAAAGGCACCTTTTGCATGTCCAAATAACTGCGATAATAATAATTGAGGATTATCTGCATAATCAGCACAGTTAAATACCATAAAAGGTGCATTAGTAGAAAAGTTTTTGGTAGTCTTTGCAAAATTATACATCACCTCAGCCATATAGCTTTTCCCAACTCCTGATGGACCAAGTAGTAATGTATGAAGTCCATTTGGAGGATATAAAATTGCCGCCTTAGCTTGATTTATCTGAAGCTTTAAACTACCATCATTTCCTATAATAGAATTAAATGGGTCATACTCTTTTTCTGTAGTTCCTTTCTCATAGATAACGTTTTCTTTAAGTTCAACTTTATTAGTTTCAACCATATTAATATCACTATCTTCTAAAAGTTTAGCAGCTTCTTTTTTTATTTCAACTGCTGTGTATCTTGATAATTTGTATCCTATATCATTTAAACCTCTTGTAAATGCTCTATCTGATATATTTCTATCTTTTTTTATAATTTCTAATGCATCTTTTAATATTATTTCTTTCCTTCTCTGTCTGGAATCTGGAATTCTATTAAGTTTTCTACATTGAGTTACTATCTCTCTAGATATCCCCACCTGTTTTGCTATTTCTTCATCAGTATATGGATTTCTCTTATCTTCCGAGTCTATTATTTTTTTAATTTTAGCATCCAAATTTATCACCTTCATGCTTTATTTAAAATTAGATTCCTTTAAACATTAACTTAATACCACTATAAAGCATATAATAATTTCTTTTAATAATGCAAGAAATATAAAAATATTTTTATGTGAAAATTTTTACAGATAAATGTAATTATATCAATACGTGAAATAATTCCTTATAAAATTTAGATTTAGGCATATGAAAATAAATAGTAAGTCAAAGATGCGACGTATATTTTCAATCCTACAAGGAAATAGGTTCTTCAGATAGTGAGCTATCTGAAGGTTCTGTTGACGTAGTGGGATTCAAAATAGACTAGCATACTGACTAGTTATTTATTTGAATGTGCCTTATATTAACTTTCAATATCATAAAGAGAGCTGTCTCCAATAATATCTATACCTAACGAGACAGCTTTTTAGTCATTTTACTACTAAAGATAATTATTATAAAACTTTTTCAATTCTATCAAAGGCTTCCTTAAGCTTTTCCACTCCAACAATACATGCAATTCTCACATATCCTTCTCCACTATCTCCAAAAGCAGTTCCAGGTATAAGGATAACTTTAGTTTTTTCAGCAATCATTTTTGAAAATTCTACTGAACTCATACCTGTACCTTTAATGTTAATAAAGTGATATATGCTACCTTTAGGTGGAAGAACACTTAGTCCCTTAATCTTATTTATCCTCTCATAGGAATAAAATATTCTTTTTTTAACCTCATTTATTATTCTAGGCTGCACCTTTTCTCTTAGCCGCAGTGCATGTAAGGCCGCTCTTTGTGAGATAGAGGGTGCTGAATAACACATATTTTCATTAATATTTTTTATGCACTCTATTATATAATCTGTGGCAATTACATAACCTATTCTCCACCCCGTCATAGCGTACCCTTTAGAAAAGCTTCCAATTGTTATTGTTCTTTCCTTCATTCCAGGTATAGACGCAATAGGTAAAAATTTTTCTTTATAAGTGAAACTATCATATACTTCATCAGATATTATTATCAAATCATTTTCTATAGCTACCTTTGCTATTTCATTTAACAATTCTTTATCAAAGAAGGCGCCTGTTGGATTGTTGGGTGAGTTCAAAATTATAGCCTTAGTTTTTTTAGTTATTAATGCTTTCAATTTATCTATATTAATACTAAAATTATCCTCTTCTACTGTCTTTAAAATTACCGTTTTACCACCAACCAATTTTATTTGTTCTTTATAAGGTGTAAAATAAGGCTCATGAATTATTACCTCATCTCCCTCATCAATAATTGCCTCCAGCACTAAATACATTCCATGACAAGCACCTACTACTGCCATCACCTCTTTTTCTGTAAAATTATAATTATATTCATGGTCATAAAACTTTATTATTTCTCTAATAAACTCAGGATCACCTTTAGGCTCTGTATATTTAGTATGACCATTCATTGCATCCTGCATAGCTCTTTCAATTATCACCTTAGGAGTTATAAAATCTGGAACACCTATACTTAAATCTATTATATTCTTATCTTGTTTTAAATCTGCTGGCAACTCAAACATAACTGTATCTATATTTTGAGAATGTTTTTTTGAAATAAATCTATGCTCCATAACATATCACCTATCCATATAATATTTTTTAGAATTTTTCTTTAATTACAATACCTTCCTCTGTTCTTTTAATATCTCCATCATTTTTCATATCTTAATTATTTAAAAATTTATATACTGTTAATAAAATTAATTTTGGAAGCGTATCAAAAGAGTAGGGTTTATATACTCTCTCTGTCCACTTATGTGCATCTTTACCGTAGCATCCATAATTAATTGCTGGAATATTCAAACTATTTATCCCGTGAATAGGTATATTATATAAATGTGACCAATCCGGAAAATTATCTATTAAACGTTGTATAGAATTATAATCATCATCAATTTTTATATAACTGCTATCTGATAAACTAGGAAAAAATCGAAGCATTTTAAATTTCTCATTGCTTTCTTTCTCAATATCTTTCATGCATTCCTTAACTTTTTCTATAACACTATTTTCAGATTCACTTTCACTTTTTAAAGTATTATGTGGGCAATAAGGTGGTGCAAAAAATAAAACAACCGCAGGCTTTTTATCCCCTTTGATTTTCCAAAGTTTTTCTACTACCTTAAGACAAATTTCTCTTATATCAGTATTTTTATCTGATAATGACTTAGTTAAATTACTTATTATATTATCTAATTTATCACCATATTTACCTTTTACTTTTTCATACAACTCTGAATAGGTAATCACATTAACCTTCCAATTAAAAGCCTTATATTGTTGAGTTGACAATATACAAAACCTTTCATAGCTTTTATTAACATTAGAAATTACATTATTAAAAGATTTTTCTGCTATACTCTTTAAGGTATCTGTAATTTCATTAATAGAAGCATTATGAACAAAATAGTTAAAGTAAAGGAAAGATGCAAAAGGTGTTTGTACATTGTAACTTTCCTTTAAATCCTCATATTTTAGAATTGTTGGTGGAAGAGTATATTCTCCTTTATACCCATCACATAAATTTGTATTTAAATCTATATTTTTTATTATCTCTGCTGCTATCAAATTAGGATTTAACCCCTCAAAACATTGTCCAACATGAGTTTCTTGACCTACAATATAAAAACAAGAAAGAATCTTACCTACCACACCAGTATAAATGTACTTTGTGTTATCTCCCGAATATAATGGACAAATATAGTCATTATTTATTGCTAAAATATATTTTAGATTGTATTTATCTTTTAAATAGCTTAAAGTATCCAAGGCTTCTATTATACCTGTATGTTGATTTTCCTCTACAGGGTTTGACATAAACAAAATATTTCCACTAAAATCTTTTAAGTTTTTGGATAACTCTTTAAGTACTGCTAAATGAACAGCAACTCCACTTTTCATATCTGCGGATCCTCTTCCAAACATCCAATCGTCACTATTTAAATCATTCTTTATTTCCTCACTTAAATCTAATTCTTTTAACTTTTTCTTAAGAATTTCACTATCAAAAGCATAATCCGATAGATTTCCAAAATCATCTACTCCTACAGTATCCATATGTCCGTGTAAAATTATAGTTTCACTTGAAGGATTCTTCTCACCTATTAATAATGCAAAAACATTTGCTCTTCCATATGGATCTTTTTTAAGAGGAACCTTAAAAATATATTGTTTATGTGTCTTAAAATATTCAATATTTTCTATATATTGAACTATCTTATTGCTTATTTTTCTTTCACCTTCAGTACCATTAATACTAGGTATATTAACTAATTCAAGTGTTAACTTCTCTATATCTCCAAACAAATTATTCAAATTAAGACCACCCTTCAAGGGATTTATACTTACATTCATTAATTTATAAATATTTTTAATTCATAAATTCTTTACTGTAAAATTATCCTTTTACTTCATCTTATTTATACTAGTTACCTATTGTTAATGTTTATTAAATTATATTTTTATCCTATGACTCCCTGTTCTAATACTTCCATGCACTCTGTGAAGGTGATTCACACAAAATCAAAGATTTTGCTTCCCTACTTTTCTTTAAGTCCGGAGTAAAAACGGGTACATCCTTGCTTAACTGTTTTATGAAATAAAAACTAACTAAATATACTACTAAAACCAATAAAAACACTATGAAAATCATATGATTAATTGATTTTCATAGTGTTTTTATTTCCCTATATTAAAAAAGTATATTGGATCTTTAAATTCTCAATATAAATATTCTTTCAGATCTCAAAAATTCATTTACGCTCTAATGGAAAGGTCATACAATGTGGTCCTCCTCCACTTTTTAGTGTTTCAGTTAAATCTAATTCTATAACTCTAATGCCATAAACCTTCAATTTTTTATTTACTTCTTCGTTTGATTTAAGAGATATTACTTTTCCGTTTCCTAAGGCTTGTAAATTGCAATAATGTTTAAAAACTCCTTCCTTTGGAATATCAATTAGAGAAAATTTCCTTTCCTCTAAGATACGTATAAAACTGTCAGGTAGAGACTGTTTACATACTACAGCTAACTTTTCATCCACAATATTAAAACACATATCTAAATGGAGATTTTCTTTGTGACATCTTACAGGTATTATATTATATCCAAAACTACTAATCTGTTCTTTTATATCTTGTATAGCCGATTCGTCAGTTCTTGCGACAACTCCTATAGCTAAAGTATCGTTATCTAAAAACCAAAAATCTCCACCTTCAAAAAAACCTTTTGTAACTTTAGCAACACAAGGAACACCTAATTCTTCAAGCTTTTTTCTATAGGCTTCTGTTTCTCCCTTTCTAATATCTTCCTTAAAATTTCCTAAAATATATCCTTCCTTTATACAAGCCCCAAAATCTCTTGCAAAAACCTCATTAGTCAATTTTTTATCAGGCTCCATTAAAACTACTTCCACTCCATTTTCTTCATAAGCTTTTATCAATTCTTTATGTTCTCTAATACATTTTTGTATATCTAATTCATTATTTTCTTTAATCCATTTTTCTGCTATAACATTAATTGCTTGGAGTTTCATATAATCGGGAGGACAAAGTAATACTTTTTTTAATACAGCAGTTGAGTTTTTAACAAAACATTTTTCCATTTCAATCTCCCTTTCAATATTAATTGAAATTTATTTTTGATTTTATACTTTTATACAATTTTTTATCACATTTATTAAATTACATTTTACATATATTTTGTATACAATTAATTAACTTAATAACCCCTTTGCAAATTCACTTTATTAATTAGGCATTGCTTCATTGTATATCTTGTCATATTTTCATAAACTAAATCATATATTTTTTCATGGTTTTTTTCCGAAATCCATGCATTATGAGGTGTTATAATAACATTATCAAAATTCCACAGAGAATTTTCTTTATCTAAAGGTTCATTTTCAAAAACATCTAGAGCAACCCCTCTAAATTTTTTATTTTTAATATATTGTATAAGATCCTTTTCATTAATCACTTCACCTCTACCTACACTAATAAACACAACTCCAGCCCTCATTACTTCAAAACAATGTTTATCAATAATATGATAGGTTTCTTTAGTACCAGGGAATAGATTTACCACCACATCACATTGTTTTAACATTTCCTTCATTTCACTTTTAGGATAGCATTTATCAAAATGTGTTGTCTTTGTGCCTCCAGTATTACATCCTAGCAAAGTAACATTAAATCCTTTTAATCTCTTTGCAGCTTCAACAGAAATACCACCAGTACCTAATATTCCAACTATCTTTTTATCAAGTTCCAGCAATGATTGATCTTCCTTCCAAAGTTTTTTTCTCATATTTTTATAGAAACTGTAACTATTTTTATATATCTCTAATATTTTTAGAACTATCCACTCTGCCACAGGTATACTATAACTATTTTTATTATTAGTTACCAGTATATTATTTTCTTCAATATATTTGTTTGGTAATTGATCAATACCATTACTTAATAGCTGAATCCATTTTAATTTTTTCATATTAGATATATTTAAAGTTGAAAATGGATTATAAGTAATTAATATCTCTACGTCTTTTAAATCATCTTTATAAATTAAATTTTTTTCATCTTTTATCATTATCTTATAACCTAGTGAACTTAACTTATCCATTTTTTCTCTTCCATAATCGTAAGTACATAAAACATCTGTAATCATTAAATATCACCTTTCTTTTAATTTTAATAAGAAAAATATGTACTGTTAAATTCACCATCAGTAAGATACACTATTTATCAGATGACTATCCATTGTAATACTCCCTGGTTCTAAAGTGAAAGCGAACAAATACAAAATAAATTTTGTTTATTAATACTATATGTTTACTTCACAAATAGGTTATATGTTATTTTATAAAAATTCATGATAATATTAATTAAATATTTTTGCATATAAAAAAAACTTTCTGAAACCTCAGAAAGCCCTATAAATTTTTAAATATATCTTATTATATTCGTAAGAAATATCATTTAGCCTTAGGCATGTTCAAATAAATAACTAGTCAGTATACTAGTCTATTATGAATCATACTACGTTAACAGAACCCTCTGATAGCACCACTATCATCAGAACCTGTTTCCTTGTATGATTCATAATATGCGTCGTATCTTTGACTTGTTATTTATTTTCATATGCCTTATGCCCTAACGTAATTAATTTTTCAACTTCACCTTCTGGACATGTAAAAGATCCTATTGGATGTGGTGAATTTGAATAATATCCATGAAAATCCGTTCCTCCAGTCATAATTAAATTATATCTTTCAGCAATATCCTTTATTTGTTTTTTAACTTCTTCTGAATTCCTAGGATGATTGTATTCTGCACCTTGTACCAATCCTTTTCTAGCTAATTCTTCTAATAATTCAATAGAGTCAAATTGCCCAGGATGAGCCATAACTGCAATGCCCCCCACTTCTTTTATCATTTCTAATGCTTCGTATACACTAGGATAGGTAATTTGCACGTAATATTTTCCTTTTTTCGAAAGTAATTCTTTATATAGTTTACCAATGACAACATTTGTATATCCCAAATCTGCCACAGCTTGCATTATATGAGTCTCGTACATGGACTGGCTTTTACAACTATATCTTTCTATATGTTCCATAGTAATAGGGCATTCACTCATTAGCATCTTTGCCATCTGCCTTTTAGCATTTTCTCTATTAATTAAAATTTTATTTAAAAATCCCTGAAGCTTAAATATATCCTTAGGAAAATAACAAAGCATATGAACAGAACGATTAGTTTCATAATTAACTGTAGATATTTCAACACCTGGTATTATAGACATACCTATTTTCTCACCAAATGTATAGGCTGGAAGAACCCCTGCCATGGTGTCATGATCTGTAATAGCTATACAATTTAAGCCTACTTTTTTTGAGTAACCTATGATATCTTGTACACTCAAAACTCCATCGGATAAAAAACTATGATTATGCAAATCTGCTTTCATTTTTCCTCCTATCTGCGTAATTTAGTACGCATATAAGTTAAATTTCACTTTTATATTAACAACATATCACGAAAATTATTTTTTTTCAAGCAATGTCTATGAAATTAAATTACTTAAAAATAATACCTAAATTTTCTTTTCAACTAACTATTCTATCTGCAAACTTCTCATGAATCTTCCATGAAATAAAATTTTATACAAATTGTGTTGACAAAATTATAACTTCATAATATAGTAAAGGTAGAAGGAAAAGAGTAAATCATGTGTTCTATAAGAAAGCATACTTTATCCAATATCATTTTCCGAAAGGAATCAAATATATGAAAAATAGTAAAACAGTATTAGATGTGATTTTCTCTGGATATGATGATTTTTTCGAAGCAGAAAAGAAAATTGCAAATTATATTATAAATAATAAAGAAGAAGTTATAGAAATGACAATTGCAGAATTAGCGGCAGCAAGCGGCGCTAGTGAAGCAACTATTTCGAGATTTTGTAAGAAATGCAATATGAAAGGATTTCATCATCTTAAAATTAGTCTTGCAAAAGAGATTGTGGAATCAAATATGGATGCTATACCAGTATCTAATGACATTGATGAAAATAATATTCCTCAATCTTTACAGAATATCCTAGCAAATAAAATAGAGGAACTTAGACAGACAATCTCTATGATAAATGAAGAAAGTTTTAAAGAAATATTATATTTACTTAATAATGCAAAATCTGTTCAATTTGCCGCAGTTGGTAATACTATTCCAGTTGCCCTAGATGGAACTTATAAGTTTAATCAAATTGGAATTAAGGCAATATCTAATACCATTTGGGAAACACAATTGGCATATACTTATAATTTAACAAATGAAGATGTGTTAATTTCAATATCTAACTCTGGAGCTTCTA
This sequence comes from Clostridium arbusti SL206, assembly GCF_000246895.1. Lineage (GTDB taxonomy): Bacteria > Bacillota > Clostridia > Clostridiales > Clostridiaceae > Clostridium_I > Clostridium_I arbusti. Next base: position 24,013 of record NZ_BAEV01000003.1, read on the forward strand.
AAAGGTTATTAACTGTGATTGAGGCAGCTAATGAAAAAAAAGCCACCACCATTGCAATTACTAATAACGAATGGTCACCAATTGCAAAAGCTAGTAAATATCATATTACAACAGCAACAAGAGAAAAATTATTCATGGATGAGTATTATTTTTCTAGGGTATCTGCATCTATGGTAATTGAGATTTTATATTTATTCTTAACAGTAAAGAAGGAAGATGTATATAAAAACATTAGTAGACATGAACAGTCCATGGCTGATGACAAATTATAGCAAATCTATTATTTAATAATGTATTAATAAAGAATATAGTGGAGATAATACATACTTCATTATTAATAAATCATTAGCAATATGAAAAAGAGAGTTACACTTAAAATAAAATAGAAAGAGGGAATTTAAAATGAAAAAATATAATTGGGGTATTTTAGGAACTGGTAATATTGGTGGAGAAATGGCAGCCGCATTAAATGAAGTAAATGGCGAAATCTATGCAGTATGTGATCTTAATTTAGAAAAAGCACAAGACTTTGCAAATAAATTCCATGTATCAAATGTTTATAATGATGCTGACAAAATGATTGCCAATCCAGAAATTGATATTATATATATTGCAACACCACACAACCTTCATTATCAATTTCTATTAAAAGCAGTTAAGAATGGAAAACATGTTTTCTGTGAAAAAGCAATTACAGTAAATTCAAAACAATTAGATGAGGTAGTTACAATTGCTAAAGAGAAAAACTTAGTTGTAACAGAAGGAATGACAATGTACCACATGCCTTTATATAAAAAATTAAAGGAAATTGTTGATTCAGGGGCTATAGGTAAAGTAAAAATGGTTCAGGTTAACTTTGGAAGCTGTAAAGAGTACGATGTGAAAAATCGTTTCTTTAGTAAAGATTTAGCTGGTGGAGCACTTCTAGATATAGGTGTTTATGCAACTTCCTTTGCAAGATATTTTATGGAGAGTAAACCAAATGTAATTCTTACTACAGCAAAATATTTTGAAACTGGAGTAGATGAACAATCCGGTATTATTATGAAAAATGATCGCGATCAGATGGCAGTTATGGCTTTAACTATGAGAGCAAAACAACCAAAACGTGGTGTTGTCGCAGGAGAACTTGGATATATTGAGGTAAGCAATTATCCAAGAGCTGATAAAGCAACAATCACTTACACAGAAGACGGAAGAACAGAAGAGCTTCAATTAGGAGAAACAGCAAAGGCTCTAAACTATGAAGTAGAAGATATGCAAGAATATATTACAAATAAAACTGGTGATGAACAACTTCAATTGTCAGTTGACGTTTCTCACTTATTAAGTGAAGTAAGAAATCAATGGGGATTTGTATATCCTTTTGAATAAAATAATATTAGTAATGATTTAGAGAAGGTACATAGATTTGATTTACACAAATCTATGTACCTTCTCTATTATATATATTTCTTGCATAAATTAAGAAGCAAATGGTATAAAACTAATGCATTTGCTTACTTATTCATTTTCCTATATATTTTATTTTGATCATCATACTTATAAAAATAATTATGGCCATTACGTTCTTGAATTCTTTCACTTTTACCAAGCACTAAAAATCCGTTATTATCCAAAGAATTATAAAAGTTTTTTAAAACCTTCTCCTTCAAACTGTCATTAAAATAAATAAAAACATTTCTACAAAGTATTAGATTAAACTCGTTTAATGTTCCACTACTTAGTAAGCTATGCTGAAAAAATAATATATTTTTTTTCAATTCATTCTTAACTTTAATATAGTTCTTATTAACATCAAAATACTGAATAAAACTTTTTTCTCCTTGAGCATTTCTGTAATTATCTATATCCTTGTCCAATGTAGTAATTGAATATAGACCATTTTTTGCTTCTTCAATAGCATAGGGATTGATATCCGTAGCATAAATTTGAGTTTTGCCAAGCATATTTGCTTCTTTTAGTATTATAGCTAATGAATATACCTCTTTACCTATTGAACAACCTGCGCACCAAATTTTAATATGATTATAGGAATTTAAATATGGCAATATTTTATTTTTAATCATATTAAATACTTCATGATTTCTAAAAAACTCTGTAGTATTTATAGAGAGATCTAAAAATAAATCATAGAAAATTTCTCGATTATTTAGTACTTGTTCTCTAAATACACTAAAATCGTGAATTCTCTCTCTGATCATGGCTATGTTTATTCTCCTCATAATACTATCTATTTGATACTCTGTATAATCATAGCCATAAATATTGTTTAAATCTTTTAAAAAAATATAAATTTCTTCATGACTAGGTTTTTCTTTTTCATAAGATAAATTGTCCTTAAGCTTTCTAAAAGTTAAATCTTCAGTTATATAACTACATTTTATCCCCAAATATTGCAAATATGAGAACAAGTATCTTTTTAAAACAAAAATATTACATTTTTTATGCTCTTGCAGGATAAAAAGCTTTTCTATAATGCTTCTATGGATTATATTAGCTCCTAGAAAAGTCACATTAAAATTTTTATTTTCTGATATACTTAAAAGTTTCGCTAATTCACCTATTTGATTAGAGTCTTCTAATTCACCAATTACTGTTATATATATTTCATTCTGTTTGCAAATAGTTTTAATAGTCAAATTATCCTCCAAAATTAATTAAGCTTTATTAATCCAAGCTTTTATTAATGTTATTAGTACATCATAATCAATAGGCTTGGAAATATAATCATTGGCACCAGCTGACATACACTTTTCTCTATCACCTTTTAGTGACTTTGCTGTTGTAGCTATAATTGGTATATTTTTAATTTTATCTGAGTTTCGTATTTTTTTAATTGCTTCATATCCATTCATAACAGGCATCATTATATCCATTAAAATTAAATCTATAGCCTGAGTTTCAAGTTTTGTTAATGCTACTTCTCCATCTTCAGCTTCAATAATTTCTGCACCGTACTCTTCTAATGCAGCAGCAAGTACAAATATATTTCGTGGATCATCATCTGCAATGAGTATTTTTTTATTAGCTAGATTTAGTGCTGTATCTTTATTAATTTTAGAAGTCATAATACTTTTGTATTCTTCTTCATTATTAACCTTATGAAGTATTAAAGTCAGTTCGTCTAGCAACCTTTCATCTGAATTTGAAGTTTTAATAATTATTCTATCTGAATATAATTTTATCTCTTTTTCTTGTTCAGAAGATATGTCCATTCCTGTATAAATAATAACAGGAACATATGTATCTTTTAGTTTTAATGTTTCATTAATTTCTTTTAGCAAAGCAATTCCATTTATGTCTGGCAGTCCTAAATCTAATAAAACACCATTAATTTCATGTTCTTTTATAAGTTTTAGTGCTTCTGCTCCACTATTGGATGTTAATGCAGTAAAACCTATACCTTCAGAGACAGCCTTTATTGACTGTATCAAGTTTTTATCATCTTCAACTATTAGTAGATTTTTTTGTTTTATATTTTTTATTTCTTCTATATATACTTCTTTTTTATTTTTAGGCTCTGGAGTCATAGTAACAGCAGCCTCTTGCTTTGTAGAAGACTCTTCTTCTGAAAGAGTCAAAGGCAAATACAGATAAAAAGTGCTCCCTACTCCAGTTTCACTGCTTACTTCTATTTTACCATTCATAAGTTCACAAAGCTTGCTGCTAATAGATAATCCAAGGCCTGTACCCCCATATTTTCTTGAAATAGAGCCATCGCCTTGGTGAAATTCTTGAAAAACTATATCTAATTTTTCTTTAGCAATACCTATTCCTGTATCAGATACAGAAAATACTAGATTATTTTTATAATGATGATCTTCTGCTATTTTTAATTTTACAGTTCCCATATCTGTAAATTTAAATGCATTAGATAAAAAATTCCTAATTACTTGTGAAATTCTATCTCTATCACCATAAAAATCATTTTTAAATTGATCTTCCAGTATAAACTGAATATTTTTTTCCTTTGCTATCCCATCAAAAATATCCCTAAGTTCTTTTATAAGATCCTTTGTATTAAAATAATTATAGTTAATATCTATTTTTCCAGCCTCGATTTTTGATAGATCTAAAATATTGTTTATCAAACGAAGGAGATGCTGCCCTGAGTCATATATAACTTTAAATTTTTCTCTTGTACCACTTTCGAACTTATTTTTTTCATTTCTAATTAAAAGATTCGATAATAATATAATTGAATTAAGAGGTGTTCTAAGTTCGTGAGAAATATTTGCCAAAAATTCGGATTTATATTTATTTGCAGTTTCTAACTCTTTTGAACGTACCAAAATTTCTTCTTTAGATTTTTCTAATTCCCCATTCTTAATATTCATAATCCTTGACTGCTCTTCTATTTGTAGTTGATGTTCTTCAAGCTGAGTATTAGTTTGCTGTAGTTCTTCACTCTGTTGTTGAAGTATTTGTTGTTGTTCTTCAAGTTGAGAATTAGTTTGTTGAAGTTCCTCAGCTTGAACTTGAAGCTGCCTTTGTTGTTCTTCTAATTCTTCATTTGCATTTTTAAGCTCACTTGATATTTCATGTGCTTCTTTAGTTGATTCTTCACTTTTAACTAATAGGTCTTTAATCCTTTCATTTTGGAATACAGAGTAAAGGTTTATGGCAATTGCATTGCATACTTCTCCTATGAATTTCTTTTTTAAGTCATCAAAATACTCAAAAGAGGATAATTCAATAACTCCGTAGAGATCATTCTCATAAATTAAAGGAAAAGTATAAATATTAAGTGGTGGAGCAAGTGTAGTTGAGGTACAAATTGCTGATTCGGACTCTCTTACCTTTTTTAGATGTATGGGTTTTCTCTCTAAAGCCACTTGTCCTACAATTCCTTCCCCAAGCTCATATATATTAGATAATTTCTCTCTTTCTGTAAAGGCAAAGGATGAATTTAAAATAAGTCTATTCTCTGAATGTTTGTATATATAAAAGGTTCCGTTACCAGCATCTAAAGTTCTTGATAAAAAATCGATAGTCTTTTGTGTTAATTCTTTTACAGAAAGGCTATTAGCCATTACATCATTTAGCGCATTTTGAGCATTATTTATCCATAACTTAGTTTTTAACTTACCTATTAGTAGATTATAATTTTTAGCCATTTCCGATATTTCATCTTTTTCATTAATTTCATATTCTTCAAAATTGCCTGAGTTTGAAATTTTAATCATATGATCTTTTAATTTGTTAATAGGAACTACAATACTTTTTATTATTGATATAAACAGTACTAAAAGTATACTTGTTAAAATTGTTAAAGTTAAAATTAAAGTTATTCTCTCTGAAGACTGCAGCTCATTTGATTCTTGAATTAAGCTTGTTTGATTAGTTGAAGAATTTGAATATATGTTATCAAGATCAAGTTCAAGCTCACTTACAAAATCTGAACTTATCCCCTTAGATATATTTATTGCATCATCTTTTTTACCTTCTTGCATATCTTTAATAATTTTATCCCTTTGTGTTTTCCACCATTTAGAGAGAATATCATTAGCATCTTTTAAATTTCTTTTAGTATCAAAATCAACAGAATTTTCTCCTATAGTATCTAAGTTTTTTTGGAAATCACTTTCATATCGGTCAACTTTATTTATATTCTCTTGAATTTCATCACTACCTGTTGATAAAATCACATCATTCATAGAGCTATTGATTTTAACCAAATTTACTTTTGCATTCACTGTAGCATCGGAAACCTTCGATGATTGATTATATAGTCTATTAGTTACTTCTGCTAAATTATTAATTTCTATTAAAGCAAAAATGCCAAATCCAATAAATGTTGTAATACAAATAAAAAACAATATCAAAAATCTCTTTTTTATATTAAAATTTTTAAAAATATTCATAAATTCCTCCTTAAAAATGGATCTCACAAACTTTTATTTATTTTTCCATTTAGCTATATATTGGTCTACATTTTCTGGAGTAACTAATTCATTCTGTAAATTTATTGTTCTTTGCACACTTTCACCTTTAGCTGCTTTAACTGAAGTTTCTATACTGCTCTTACCTAGCTTTGTTGCATCCTGAAATACTGTAACAGCTAATTCTCCATTTTTTAAATAATCAAGAGCTTCAGGGGTAGCATCTATACCACCTACAGTTATCTTTCCAAGTTTTCCCGCTGCTTCTATAGCTTTTAATGCTCCTATTGCCATTTCATCATTATTGCTAGCTACTACATCAATTTCTTTGCCAGATTCAATCCAAGTTTCCATTAGAGCCATACCTCTAGCTCTATCCCAGTCAGCTGATTGCTCCGCAACAATTTTCATATTAGGATATTTAGCTATTACTTCATGATAAGCTTCAGTTCTTAACCTCTCTGATTCACCACCCAGCTGCCCCATCATAATTGCAACGTTTCCTTTATAATTCAATTTTTTTGCAAGATATTCCATTTCTACTGTACCAGCCTGTTTTGAATCTGAAGTTATATAACTTGCTGCATTATTTTGATTTTCAACGGGATCCATAAGACTGATAATTGGAATATTGGCCGCTTTAGCTTTATCAGTTATTTCCTTTGATGAATATGTATAAACTGTGTTAATGACTATTGCATCTACTCCCTGAGATATAAAGTTTTCAACCTGTGACAATTGTGTATTAGAATTCTGTTTTGAATCAACATATGTAACTTCAACATCATTTAAGGTTTTTGAGTAATTCTTCATTTCATTAAGTAAATAAGATCGGTATTTATCATTATAATTAGATATGCAAACACCTATCTTAATTTTGTTTCTATCTTTTACTGTATTATTATCTATTTTTACACATCCAATAAATAAACATATTGTCATAACAGTAAGTATCATTAATAAAAATTTTTTCATTGATTTTATCTCCCTTGTATATTTTTATCCAACTAACAACACTAGATACACATTCACCTTTATATATATTTTCTTACTGTTTAATGAAAATTTTAACTAAATCAAAAGTATATATCAGAAAACTCTATGTCAATTTTTTTAATTACAGCACTGCTATTATTTATTAAGTGCTCTTGGATAGTTTTTTCACCAGCTCCTTCTCTGATAGGAATTTTGACAATAAATTCACTTCCTTTTTGTGATTCGCTTTTAACACTTATGGTTCCTCCGTGCATTTCAACTAAAGACTTCACAAGACTAAGACCTATGCCGCTGCCCTCACAGCTTCTTGTAAGGAGGTTGTCTACTTGTTTGAATCTTTGAAAAATCATTTGCTGTTTGTCTTTAGGAATTCCTATACCAGAATCCTTTACACTAATTTCAATGAATTTATCTAAAACATTTACATTAACAAAAATATTTCCGCCTTTAGGAGTAAATTTTATTGCATTTGATAGAAGATTTAGTACAATTCGTTCAATAGTATCTAAATCACAATAAAAATTTAGTTCTTCCACATTAGTATCAAATATCACTTCTATATTTTTTGAGGCCGCAAATTCTACAACAGATAGTACAACTGATTCCACTACCTCAATAATATTACATGTTGAAAAATTAAGAGTAAAATTACCCGAATCCATTTTTGTAATATCTAATAAATTGTTAACTAACCTTACGAGCCTATAACAATTTTGGATTTGAATTTTTACATTTGACTTCATCTTTTCTTTATTTAAAACCTTATCATTTTCTAGGTAATGTCTTATAATTTGTGATGATCCTAAGAGAATATTTAAAGGAGTTCTAAATTCATGGGAGATATTTGCAAAAAAACTATTTTTAGCTTCATTAGCTTCCTCAGCCATTTCCTTTGCTCTTGTTAATTCTTTTGTTTGTTCTTGCAACAATATATTTGTTTTTCTTTCTTTTTCTATTAGCTTTAGATATACATTTATTCTATTTATAAGTAAAAAATCATCAATGGGCTTAGTTAAATAGTCCACAGCGCCTATTTCAAACCCTCTTTTTTTGAAATCATCTCCAATATAAGCTCCTGTTAAAAATACAATGGGAATATGTTCTGTCTTCTTTCTTCCCTTTATAATTTGCGCCAGTTCAAAACCATCCATTTCTCTCTTCATTTGTACATCTAAAATAATTAAATCTACGGGATTTTTTATAAGCTCTTGCAATGCCTTTTTCGGAGTATCTGCAGTCAATACGTTAGCATCAATGTATTCCTTTATAAGAGTTTTTACAGTAAATAAATTGTTTTGATCATCATCAACTACTAAAATTGTATATAAATTTGTTATGTTCATTTTATAAAACCTTCCCTTATACTATTTAAAAGCAATATTTGTCAAGTATTCCCGATTTTTTACTTTACTTCTGAATTATAGCATAGGATTCTTTTATTATACAATATATTATGTAAAAATAAGTCAATAATTTTTTAACCACTTTACTTTATATTAAGTTTAAAATATATTATCTAAATATAATGCATATACTTAAATTTTACTTTTAAAAATTAATATATATAGAATCTCTAAGGCGTTTTATATCACTTATAGGAGGTAATCCAAACATCCGTGCATACTCGCGACTAAATTGGGAAGGGCTCTCATAACCTACCTTAAAACCTGCATCTGCAGCGTCTAATGTTTCTGAAAGTAATAGGCGCCTTGCTTCTTGTAATCTAACTTGTTTTTGATATTGTAATGGGCTCATTGCAGTAACTTTTTTAAAGTGATGGTGTAATGAGGATGGACTCATGTTTATTTTCTTTGCTAGTTCATCGATACGCAAGGGTTTTGCAAAATCACTGTTAATAACATTAATAGCTTTTGAGATAGATTGAGCATGGCTACCTATAACAGCAAATTGCTTTACTATGTATCCATGCTCATCTTGTAAAACTCTATAAAGAATTTCACGAATAAATAGAGGTGCAAGGATTGGGATATCATTTGGAGTTTCTAAAAGGCTAACAAGCCTTAGCAAAGTATCAAGAAGTGTTAAATTAGTTTTGGTTACAATTAACCCTCTTTTTAAGTCAGATTTTTTGCTAGAAACTTGTTGTGATTCTTTGATAATATCAAGAATTTGATCAGAACTAAAACTTAGTTTTATAGATAAATATGGCATATCAGGAGTAGCTTCAATGATTTTGCCTATAATAGGCAAATGAACAGAAGCCACCAAGTATGAGTTTGTGTCATATTTATAACTTTCTTTTCCAAGAATAACCATTTTAGCGCCTTGTACTATTATGCATAAGGATGGTGCATAAAGTGAATGCAATGGCTCTAATATGCTAGAGGCACGTATAAAATCCAATGATGGTATAGCCGTTGATTGCAATCCATCTCTATCAGTAAAACGCTCAACTAGCAAAGCTAACTGTTTTCTCTGATTTATTAAGTTATGCTTGTCAAAATTAAAAATTCTATTTTTCATATTAGATCATCTCCTGTTCATATAAAGATTATAATCAAATTTGCAGGATCAGGCAATGATTAAGGATGAATAGGCTACCATATTGGGCTATCTTAGATATATAATTATCCCATAATCATATACAAGTTATTTAATAAAATTAAAAAGGAGGTAGAAATTGAGTTTTAGTATGAATGATAATATGGCATACATTAGTAACAATGCACAAAATCAATGAGAATACAAAGTCGCCTGTGTGCCGAGGAAATTATGGAGGATTTTATTATGAGTACAATTAATAAACAAAGATTTTCAATTGTCATAGGAGGATATCATGAGTGATTTTATGGAACTTTGTTTGCGCCGACAGAGCTGCAGAAACTTTGCCGATCGGCCGGTAGAACATGAAAAACTGGTACGCTGTGTTGAAGCGGCCCGTCTTGCCCCATCGGGCTGCAACGGGCAACCTTGGAGTTTTGTAGTTGCACAAAACCCAGATATTGTAAGTGAATTAGCAAAATGTGCGCAGCAGCTTGGACTGAATTCCTATATATCCGGCGCAAATGCATTTTTTGTTATACTCGAGGAACATGCTAATCTGATGCCTCAATTAAAATGTATTGTTGACAGTCAGTATTTCGCCCCTGGTGATATCGGAGCAGCCGCAGCTTATCTCTGCCTTGAAGCTGAGTCACAAGGGATCGGCACCTGTGTGCTGGGGGTATATAACAGGGAAAAAATTAGTTCCTTGTTAGACATTCCGCAAGAGAAGAAAATTCGTTTTCTAATCGCTGCCGGATATCCAGCAGACATAGCTGTACGCCAGAAAGCCCGCAAACCGTTAGAGGACATTATCCTATTTATTCCTTAACAACTCGGAATAAATAGGCCGCACACAGGAGATACTACAAATATAAACAGATAGCCGGAACAGAATTCCCTTATCTGTCAAATAAACGGATTAGCCAGTGTGAAAGCTTCTAAACCAGAAACAATCATAAGTCATTGTTTCCAAAATTTTTATTAAAATAAAAGAATCATTAAGGAGGTATTTTATGACTAACAACACAAATTTGCGCGTTGCCCTAATCACCGGCGCTTCGGGCGGCATTGGCCGCGTTGTTGCCGAGCGTCTTGCCAAAGACGGCATCGCCATAGGCGTACATTACGCCAACAATAAGTCCAAGGCGGATAAAATCGTTTCTACAATTACCGCTGCAGGCGGCAAGGCAATCGCAGTAGGAGGCGACGTAGCAGACGAAACTGCCATGTCCGCAGCATTTGATTCTGTGGAAAAGGAATTCGGTGGAATTGATATTGTTGTAAACACAGCCGGCATTATGCTGCTGTCTCCGATTGCAACACTTAATCTCGATGACCTTGATCGGATGCACCGTACTAACATCCGCGGCACCTTTGTTGTCTCCCAGCAGTCCGCAAGACGCGTGAGGAGCGGCGGCGCAATCATCAACTTTTCCACTTCCGTTACCCGCCTCCAATTCCCGAACTATGGAGCATATGCAGCAAGTAAAGGTGCAGTTGAAGCTATGACCCTGATACTGGCCCGCGAACTTCGAGGCAAAGATATAACTGTGAATGCAGTAGCCCCTGGCCCAACCGCAACACCTCTGTTCCTCGATGGCAAAGATGAGGCCACAATTGAGCATCTTTCTAAGGCCGCACCGCTTGAGCGTCTCGGTACTCCTGAGGATATTACCGAGGTTATTGCTTTCCTTGCCGGTCCTGCACGCTGGATTAACGGACAAGTACTCTTCGCTAATGGCGGACTGGCCTGAGCAATCGGATTAACCCCTTGGTTTTGGACAAAACCAAGGGGTTAATCCGATTCTTTAAATATGCGGATGATCCATTAGACACCCGCTTTGAAAAATATGAAATCAGAAAAGAAAAGGATTGCATCCTTTTCTTTTTTATCTAACTCTTCTATAAAAAGTATGGAAAAATAAAAAAATAAGCAAACTTACATTTCTGTAAACCCACTTATTTGAATGTTTTGGCAGGGGTAGTAGGATTTGAACCTACAGCCAATGGTTTTGGAGACCACTACTCTACCGTTGAGCCATACCCCTATATTTTGTTTATAATTGATATCATTTAATTATTTTACTATAAAGGTTACCAACACAAAATATTATAATATAGAAAAGATTTAAAGTCAAGAAAATAAAGTTAATTTATCTTAATCGCTTAACTTTGTACCACAATGTGGACAAAAGTCAAAGTTTTCATCCACTTCTTTTCCACAGTTATCACATATAAGTTTTCCACATTGTGATCTATTATCTTCTAATATAGTTATATTTAAATTAGATAGAACAGAATCTTCACCCCTTTCTAAATCTTCACCTTGTTCTTTAGACAATCCAAATATACTTCCACAGCATTTTGAAATTAAATAGTATTCCTCTCTCCATTTAAATATTGGAATAAAAAATATTTGAAAATAATTATACATTTTTATTAACTTATATGCAGTCATCCTTTCACAGGATTTACAAACCATATTATTTATAATTCTTATTTCTTCATGTCTCTTTCCTGCTCCAAATATACCTATGAAAAACACTATAAAACCCCCATTAAAATTATAATCTTAAGTTTAAATATTATAATGAGTAAGAATAAAATCAAAATTTTTTCATTATTTAAATCTACCCATCAATAAATAGCTTTTCTCTTACTTAATAACATTTTTTATACTTTCCATATTACCTTTTAATATATCAATATAACTCATATCTCCATTATAAACTGTTAATTTTATTGTTTGTATATTATATCTATCTATTATGTCTTTATTTTGATTTAAATCATTATCATCATCATATATAAAACATAATTTCTTTTCATTATCTTTCTCTACAGATATTCTTTGATTATCTTCTGGAGAAATGTTTCCCTGATCATTTCTATAAAACTTTATATTATTTAAATTTTGGCTCTTTAAGAAATAATCAAATTTATCTGTATCCGTAACAATTGTATAGCCTGACATCTTACTACTTATATCTTTCATAGATTCTTTGTACCCATCTATATCCTTAATAGCATTTCTAAAATTTGTTTCATATAAATTTCTATTTTTAGGATCCTTTTCTTCTATAGCATTTTTAATATTAAGTAGCATTGTTCTATAATTATCTATATCCATCCAGTAATATGGATTTTTTTGACCATAGTTTTTTTGCACTTTTGTTATTATAGTTTAAAATACTAACGCCTCTAGAGGAATTTATTATAGAAACTTTACTTTTATCAACTTTATTTAAAAAATCATCTATCCAATTTTCAAAACCAGCACCAGTATATATAAATAAATCTTGCTTACCTATATTTGAAGTACCGTCATCAGTATATGTAAAATCTTCATTTTCATTTTCATTCTTTAACATAAACTCTAAATTGTTATCATCGCCAGCAATATCCTTTACTATATTATAAAGATCTTTGTTAGTAACCATTATATCTAAATTCTTTATCACCTTTTTCTTGTTTCCAGTATTTGAATCAATGCTTATGTTCTTATCACAGGCACACTGTAATATAATTATTATGGACAAAAAAAATATACATATTATCTTTTTCAATTTTTCCACCTCTGTTTTATGCTCTCACTTCTAAATATATATATTATTATACAGTAATTTACTATATTATTTCTACATTACATAAAGATTTTTTATTAATCTAATATTAAATAATTTACAATAAAATTAAATATGGTAAAATAATATTACATAATAATTCAAATGGTAAATTTAGGTGGTATAATACTATGAAAATAAGCTTAGATAAAACAATAAGAGCTATGGCTATAGCCTTGGATTTAGCTGAAATAAGTTCAGTAAAAGATTCGACTATAATTGAAGATATATCCAATATAAATTTTTCAAATCATAATTATTTAAACCACTCCAAAAGAACTACATATATCTCATTAAAATTAGGAGAACAATTAAATTTCTCTGAAATTTTCATGAAGGAATTATACATATCCAGCCTTTTACATGATATTGGTGCTTCTAATTTTTTAAAGGAAAGCCACACTTCAAATACATTTATTTTGGATCATTGCAAAAATGGTTCACGTATAATAGAAAATCTTCCTCTATTCACTAATATAAGTCCTATAATACTCTATCATCATGAAAATTTTGATGGCAGTGGAGCTATGGGGTTAAAGGGAGATGAAATTCCTATAGCCAGTCAAATTATCAGACTAGCTGATTTAGTAGAACTTCTTTATGATGAAAACTTTACATCACATAAACAGAGAAGCAAAATTATATCTTGGGTTAAGATAAATTCCAACTTTATTTTTTCTGAAAATTTAGTTAATACGTTTTTATGTATCGCTGAAAAGGATATATTTTGGTTCGATATAGAAAATATATCCTTTATGGACTTTATTTTAGATAATATATCACCATCACTAGACATATACCTTGATTTATATGAGTTTGAAAAAATAGCTTATATATTAGCTAGTATAATTGACAATAAGAGCTCTTTTACTGCTAAACATTCAAAAGGTATTGCTGATTTAGCCTGTATGGTATCTCATCATATGGGTTACCCAGAAGAAAAATGTTTAGAAATTAAAATAGCTGGGTTACTGCATGATATTGGTAAATTAGCTATTCCCAATAGTATATTAGATAAAAATGGACAACTTACAAAAGATGAATTCTCCGTTATTAAATCTCACGTATATTATACAAAGATAATATTAGATAGAATAGAAGATATAAAAGATATTAGTGAATGGGCCTCAAATCATCATGAAAAATTAAACGCCACTGGTTATCCTCGAAAACTAGACAGATTTACTATTTCAGAAGAATCAAGAATTTTATGTGTTTGTGATATATATCAGGCACTTACAGAGGATAGACCCTATAGAAATGGATTGAATAGTGAAAGAGCCTTTGCCATTCTTAATGGTATGATAGATGAAGGATTAATATGCGAACATTCAGTAAAAGAACTAAAGGATACTTTAAAAGAAAATACTTATTAAACTTAGTGATTTATTAAGAAGAAGTAAAGGCACTGCCTTTTCTTTTTTTTATTTTTAATATAAAATATTTAAGAGGTGAATTCTTATGGAATTTATAGTTAATAATGAAAATATGACTATGGAACTTGGTAAAAAACTAGGTTCTGTTTTAAATCCAGGTGATATAATATGCTTGAATGGCGATCTTGGTACTGGTAAAACTCATTTTACAAAGGGGATTGCAAAAGGTCTTTTAATAGATGAGTATATAACAAGCCCTACATTTAATATAGTAAATGAATACAATGGAAGATTAAAATTATACCATTTTGATGTCTACAGGGTTAATGATCCTGACGAAATATATGCTATAGGTTTTGATGAATATATTTTTAGTGATGCTGTAAGCATCATAGAATGGTCAACTTATATTGAAGAACTTATCCCTTTGGAACGCATTTCTATTACCATAGAAAAACTTCCTGAAAAAGGTGATAATTATAGAAAAATAGTACTAAATTATTCTGGAGATAGATACAATTATGTAAAGGGGATTAAACTATGAGAGTTTTAAGTATAGACTCAGCTACAGAAGCTGCAACTTGTGCGGTTATTGAAGATGAAAGACTGCTTGGAGAAATTACCTTCAACTATAAAAAACAACATTCTGTTATTTTAATGACTATAATTGATAACCTGCTTAAAAATATAAATGCAGATATAAATACTATAGATGGCTTTGTGGTTTCAAAGGGTCCTGGATCCTTCACAGGTCTTAGAATCGGTATGTCTACTATTAAAGGCTTAAGTCAAGGCTCAACTAAACCCTTTATAAGTATTTCAAGCCTTGATGCTTTAGCTTATAATATGGCTTATACCTCTGGCATTATATGCCCTATATTAAATGCTCTAAGGGGTAATGTATACACTGCTCTATATAAATTTGAAGGAAATAATTTAAAAAGACTTACAGATTACAAAATTATATCCATAGAAGAACTTTTAGCTCTTGTTAAAAATCAGGACAGTTCAGCTACATTTATTGGAGATGGAATAGCTTTATTTAAAAATCAAATACAGGAATATCTACCAGAAGTAAGATTTGCTCCTACTCATTTGAATTTAGTTAAAGCATCTTCCTTAGGCGAACTTGGTCTTAAAAAATTAACTCAAGGTGAAAGTGATGATTTATATAATTCAGCTCCTATATATATAAGAAAATCTCAAGCTGAAAGAGAGTATGAAAAAAGGACTGGTAAAAGTATAGATGAATAATTTAGTAGTTTGTCCTTTCGAAGAAGAATATATAGATGCTATTTTATCTATAGAAGAACTAAGTTTTAAAGATCCCTGGAGCAGAGATTCCATGGAAAGAGAACTTAATAATAGCTTTGCAAGATACTTAGTTGTAAAATATAATGATAAAGTTATAGGTTACGGTGGAATGTGGCTAATCTTAGACGAAGGACATATTACAAACATTGCAGTTGCCCCAAAGTATAGATGTATGGGTGCAGGAAATGTCATACTGAAATCTCTTATAGATATTTGTGAAAAAGAGCAAATTAATTCTCTTACTTTAGAAGTTAGAATGACAAATACAATTGCACAAAAGCTTTATAATAAATTTGGATTTGTCTCAGAAGGAATAAGGAAAAATTATTATGCTGATAATAATGAAGATGCATTAATAATGTGGAAGAGAAACATACAAACAACCATATAGTACAAGTAAAAGAGAGTGTTTAAAATAATTTTAAACACTCTCTTTTACTTGTACACTTTATGCTTTACTTTGGGCTGTTTCTATTTTTTGTGCTTCTTTATGAATTAATGGTGATACAGCCTTATAAACTGCCATTGTTATCACTGAAGCTATTACACCTTTTATTAAATTAAAAGGAAGTATTGCAAATACTATAAATGTATTTAAATTTTTTATATTTGGATTAAGTTTTGATCCCATACCAACTACTGCATTAATTGGAAAATGAAGTACAGTTTCATAAAGTGGAAGTATTACAAAGTAATTGAGAACACTAGCAGCAATTGACATTACAATAGTTCCTGCTGCAAGCCCAATTAAAGCATTAGTTCTTGTTTTCCTTCTCTTATATATTATACCTGCTACAGCAACAAAAATTCCACCCACTAAGAAGTTTGCTAACTCACCTATAAAAGCAGTTTGACTTCCAAATAAACCATGTAGTATATTCTTTAATAATTCTATTATGATTCCTGCAACTGGACCTAAAGCGAAAGCACCTATAAGTGCTGGTAAATCACTAAAATCAATTTTTAAAAATGATGGGAATATTGGTATAGGTACTTCAATAAACATAATCAAAAAACCTATAACACTTAGTATTGCTGTTTTAGTCATAACATTTAATTTTGAATTTTTCATAATTTTACCTCCAATTTTGATTTATCTTCAAGAGGCAGTAATCAAAAAGCCCTGATTATATAATCAGGGCAATAAATGCATTTACATATTCTCTCTTCTTTCATCCAGACTTTACTGTCGGCTTCGGAATTTAACCGAATCATACCAAAAATTGGTTCGCGGGCTATACCGCCGGTAGGGAATTTCACCCTGCCCTGAAGATTATCTTTATTTAATTTATACTCATATTATAATACATATTTTTTAAAAATTCAATACTTACTCAGTACTACTTTAGTTTAAATTTTCACCATCAAATTTTCAATAAAAATCTATATTATTTTTTCATAGTAAGTGATATTCTGTTTCTCTTTTCATCAATTTCCAAAACTCTTACTTCCACTATATCTCCAACTTTCACTATATCTAAAGGATGTTTTACAAATTTATCTGAAAGCTGACTAATATGTACAAGTCCATCTTGATGCACTCCAATATCAACAAAGGCACCAAAGTCTGCCACATTTCTCACTGTACCTGTAAGTATCATATCTGGTTTAAGCTGTGTAATATCAATTATTCCAGTTTTAAGTACTGGTTTTGGCATTTCTTCTCTTGGATCTCTTCCAGGTTTTTTTACTTCTTTAACTATATCTAAAAGAGTTGGAACTCCTATTTCTAATTTTTCTGCAAGCTTATCTACTCCTATAAACTTAAGTTTACTGTCCATATCCACAAGCTTTCCCTCTTTAATATCCTTTTCTGTATAGCCTAATATATCTAAAAGTTCCTTTGCCGCTTTATATGATTCTGGATGTACAGAAGTATTATCCAATGCCTCCTTACTTTCCATAACTCTTAAAAAACCTGCACACTGTTCATAGGCTTTAGGACCTAATCTTTTTACTTTTAAAAGTTCTTTTCTACTCTTAAATTTTCCTTTTTCCTCTCTATAGTCAACTATATTTTTAGCTATATTACTGTTAACTCCTGATACATAGGAAAGTAGTGATGGTGTTGCTATATTTAAGTCTACGCCAACACTATTAACACAATCTTCAACTACACCTTTT
The DNA here is from genome assembly GCF_000246895.1 of Clostridium arbusti SL206. Taxonomy (GTDB): domain Bacteria; phylum Bacillota; class Clostridia; order Clostridiales; family Clostridiaceae; genus Clostridium_I; species Clostridium_I arbusti. The sequence continues at coordinate 41,836 of NZ_BAEV01000003.1, forward strand.
AAAGATTCATCCATTTTCTTAGGTGTAACATCATGTTGATACTGTCCTACTCCTATAGATTTAGGATCTATCTTTACAAGTTCAGCTAATGGATCTTGGAGCCTTCTACCAATAGATATAGCCCCTCTTATAGAAACATTTATATCTGGATATTCTTTACTTGCTAGCTCCGAAGCCGAATAGACAGAGGCTCCCGCTTCTGAAACTATTACATAATACAAATCCATATTCTTTTCATCTTTAACTTCTTTTATAAGTCTAGCTACTACTTCTTCAGATTCTCTACTTGCCGTTCCATTTCCAAGAGAAATCATACCTACATTATACTTATATATAAGTTGTTTTAATACTCTTATAGATCCCTCTACATCATTTTGAGGTGCAGTTGCATAAACTGTTGCTATATCCAATAGTTTACCTGTTTCATCTAATACAGCTATTTTACAACCAGTTCTAAAACCAGGGTCATACCCTAAAACTGCCTTTCCCTTTATAGGAGACTGCATTAATAGTGCCTTTAGATTAGACTTAAATATCTCTATAGCACCATCTTCTCCAACTTCAAATAATTCTGATCTTATTTCTCTTTCTATAGAAGGATATATAAGCCTTTTTAAAGAGTCTTTTACACTGTTCTCTACGTACTTATCAGTTTTTTCATTTCCCTTTAAACATTTATTGTTTAAATAATCTATTATTCTACCTCCATCACAAGTTACCTTTACTGATAAAACTTTTTCTTTTTCCCCTCTGTTTATAGCAAGAATTCTATGTGGAGGAATCTTATCTACAGCTTCTTTGTAGTCATAATACATTTCATAAGGTGTAGGCTCATCGCTGCTTCCACTAGTTTCAATAATACCTTCTTTTTGAACTAGATTTCTTATCCACTTTCTATATTCTGCTTCATCAGAAATCATTTCACTTATAATATCTCCTGCGCCATTTATTGCTTCCTGTACTTTAGTTACTCCCTTTTCTTCATTAATGAACTGTTTAGCATATCCTTCAGCATCTTCTTGTAATTCACCACTAAAAATAACTTCTGCTAAAGGTTTCAATCCTTTTTCTACAGCTATAGTAGCCCTTGTTCTCTTCTTTTGTTTATATGGTCTATATAAATCTTCTACTTCTGTTAAAGTATCTGAATTCATAACACTTTGTTTTAATTCGTCCGTTAATTTTCCCTGTTCTTCAATAGATTTTATCACTGTTTCTTTTCTATCTTCTAAGTTTTTTAAATATGTAAGCCTGTCATTTAAATTTCTAAGTAAAGTGTCGTCAAGACCACCAGTTCTCTCTTTTCTATATCTTGCTATAAAAGGTACCGTACTCCCCTCATCTAACATTTCTATAACACTATCTACTTGTTTTATAGTTATTTTAAACTCTTCAGCCAATCTTTCATTAATGTTTATCATTCTTTTGTACCCTCCTAATAATATGCATAACTTTATTATACCATTAATTATTATAGTGTACTTTATTGATGAATTTCAAGCATCTATTACTTTCTTATAAAATCCATAGAAAAAACTGTTACGATATTATTCCATTTATTTTTATGTAGCAATCATCAGATAAAATCTATTAGGCATGTGAAAATAAATAGTAAGTCAAAGATGCCACGAATATTTTGAATTGATCAAGGAAGCAGGTGACCAGGATAGTGGGCTATCTGAGGGTTCTGCTGATGTAGTAGGATTCAAAATAGGCTAGCATACTGACTAATTATTTATTTGAATATGCCTTAATTGTAATACACAGATAGACTTGTACATAATATGTATAAAAGCATACAGAAATTAACAGGGAGATATATATGAAAAAGAAAATAGCATCCATTTTTTTAATAGTATTTATATTAATATCTATATTTAGTTTTCATGAAATTACTTCTATTCATAAATTTGACTCTAACGCAGTAAAAGAAAATATTAATTATCTATCCTCAGATACATTTAAGGGAAGACTGGCAGGTACCTTTGAAAATGAACAAGCCTCTGCATACATTAAATCCGAATTTAAAAAAAATGGAATAAAACCACTTAATAAAGATTATTATGAAAACTTTAAAGTAATTTATCCAGAAAAAATATCTGGAGCTCCTTATTTAAGAGTTATAAATAAGCAGGGACAAACTATTAAGGTATTTAATTATGGTACGGATTTCAAAGAAGATATGATATCTTTCAAGCAAAATCGTACTTCTTTCTCTAAAGGATCTTCAGTAACAGTTAAAGATACTTTTATAAGAGTATCTTCTGGGAAAGGCAACTATGTATTCTATACACCTGATGATAATAATCTTGATTTTAGAAGTTCTTTCGATAGCAGTAGTAAATTTTCTCTTTTAATTATGGTGAAAAAAGACACACTTAAGGCTATGGAAAACTATCTAAATGACAACAATACCATAGACTGCTTTATTCCCTATAAAGAAACAGAAACAAGCGTTAATAATGTAGTTGGATACATAAAAGGTAAAAATTCATCTCTTCCACCAATAGTTATCTCTGGTCATTTTGATCACTTAGGTGAGGATCTTTTAAACACCACCTATCCTGGGGCTTTAGATAATGCTTCTGGAATAAGTTTTGTTATGGAAATGAGTAAATATATTAAATCTCTAGGCACTCCAGATAGGGATATAATATTTGCAGCATTCAATGGTGAAGAATATGGTCTTAGAGGATCAGAAGTATTTGCAAATGAGTACCTAACTAGGCTTGAAGGTGGAAAAGTATTTAATTTTGATATGATTGGTAGTGATAATTCTGTACCTCTAGGTATTATGGGAGCCAAGGATGATAGTGATAAAACTCCACTTATTTACGTTATTTCAAAAATATGTACTGACAATAACATACATTACAATAATCTTTTTGAAGACAACAGTGATCACAGTCCTTTTAGAAAACTTGGAATTGATGCTATTACCTTTTGTGATAATGATACGAAAAGAATTCACACTCCTAATGATAAAGCAGAATTTATAAGCACTGCTTCCATAGACAGAGCTTATAATGTGTCTTCAAAAGAAATACTGCATCTTAGCTTTGGAAGAAACCCAATAGTAATGTATAGTAGATATGTAGCTACCCTTTCCCTTACATGTACAGTTATATGCACATTTTATTTGATAGTTATATATAAGAAGGATGTATAAATTTAAAGTCTGTATTTAAATATAAACACTATCAAATTCCATTTAAACTATGTGAATTGATAGTGTTTCCTCCTCTTATTACTGTTGTCTAGATAATACTTTAATTAAAACTTTACTTATTCTTTTCTTATCACATTTTAATATAACAAACTCATAGTTTTCATAAATAACTTTTTGATTAACCTTAGGATATGAGTCTAACTGTGAGTAAACCCATCCCCCTATAGTGTCAATATTTTCTTCATCAATATCTGTATCTAAAAGCTCATTAATATCTTCAATAATAACTTTTCCATCTACAATATAGTTTCCATTTTCACTTTTATTAATTTCTTTTCCCTCTTCATCAAACTCATCTTGGATTTCTCCTACAATTTCTTCTAATATATCTTCAGTGGTTACTAGACCTGATGTTCCTCCGTATTCATCTATTATTATAGCTATTTGTGCTTTTTCCATCTTAAACACCTTAAACAGCTCGCTTATTGACAAAGATTCAGGTACAAACTTTATCTCGCGAATAATCTCCTCTATATTTTGGTTATCATCATGAATTTTCTGTTTATATAAATCTTTAATGTGTATAAAACCAATAATATTATCCTTACCATCTCTATAAACTGGATACCTAGTAAACTGTTCTTCTAATGTGGTCTCTACTATTTCATTAAATGCATTATCAATAGAAATGCATTCCATATCCGTACGTGGTACCATTATCTCTTTCACAGTTTTTTCAGAAAAATCAAATATATTATCCACAAAGGTTAATTCTGTCTTATCTATTAATCCATGATTATAGCTATCTTCAACTAATAATTTTATTTCTTCATCCGTATGAGCTGCTTCATGTTCCTCTATTTGTGAAATACCAAATAGTCTTAGAACTAGACTAGTACTATGGTTAAATGCCCACATTATAGGATAAGTTAATTTATAGAACATAATAAGTGGCACTGCCGTATATATAGCTATTTTTTCTGCACTTATAATAGCTATTGATTTAGGGGCTAATTCACCAAGCACTATATGAAAAGCTGTTATTATTGCAAATCCAAGTACAAATGAAATAGAATGAATAGTATTTTCCGGTATATGTATTATATGAAACAAAGGCATAAGCATATCAGCTACAGCTGGTTCTCCTATCCAACCTAAACCTAAAGATGCTAAAGTTATTCCCAATTGACAGGCAGACAGATATGAATTTAAATTATTTACCACTTTTGATGTATATTTTGCACTTCTATTTCCCTCATGTACTAAGGTATCTATTCTAGATTTCCTTACCTTTACCATTGCAAATTCTGTGGCAACAAAAAAACCATTCATAAATACAAGTAAAATTACAATAATAATATTTATTAAAATAATCATATAATGATGATTTCCTCCCTAATAAATTTTAATCTTTCAATGCTGATTTTTCTAGCTTTCTTTGTATATAATTTATCAGGTATCTTTTCATGTTGCCTATCTACATCCATTTATCTTTTCTCCTAAATTTTATTATATTGGTATAATTATCATATCAAGCATATATTACTAAGTCAAATAATCTAATCAACATTCATTCTAATTAATTTTCATTTGCCCTTAGATTTTATCACTAATTAAACTGTCTTTTGTATTCTTTCCCCCAATCACACATGGATTTTAAAAGAGGTCTTATACTCTCTCCAAGCTCAGTAAGCCCATATTCAACTCTAAGTGGAACTTCTGCATAAGCTTTCCTATAGATTATCTTGTCCCTTTCTAATTCTCTTAGCTGCATAGTCAAAGTTTTATGAGTAATATCAGGTAATAATCTTTTTAGTTCATTAAACCTAATAATTTCCTTCGATAAATGCCAAAGAATTGCTACCTTCCATTTTCCGCTTAAAATATTTATAGTTATATTAATAGGACAACTTGGTGTTAAATTTTCTACCTTTGACATATTTATTCTCCCACCCATTTAAATTATCTGAATATTTTATTTTATTAACATATATAATATCATTTTTGATACCAGGTTTCAAATTTGTGCCTACTTTTATTTTAATTTTTTTAATGATACTATAATGTTAATCAATTAATGAAAGGAAGATTTTTATGAATGAAGTTTTAAAAACTCTCAAAAATAGAAGAAGTGTAAGATCCTATTTATCAGAACAAATACCAGAAGAAGACTTACAGGCAATACTTGAGGCCGGCATTTATGCACCTACTGCTCATAATGACCAACCATGGCATTTTACAGTTATACAAAGTAAAGAAAAAATTCAATATATTAGTGACAAGTCTAAAGAACTAATGGCAAAATCCAACACTGAATGGATTAAAAAGATGGGATTGAATCCTAAAATAAATTTAATGTATGGCGCACCAACACTTATTATCGTATCTGGTAGAAAAGATGCTGTTGCACCTAAAGTAGATTGTTCTGCAGCAATTGAAAATATGCTTATTGCCGCAGAAAGTTTAAATATAGGTTCTGTTTGGCTTGGGCTGGTAACTTTTTTCTTTCAATTAGAAGATGAAGTAAAAAAACTAGGTATTCCTGAAGGTTATGAACCCTACTATGGCGTGGCCTTTGGCCATAAAACTACTGAAAAAAAAATGATTGCACCAAAACGAAATTTAGATGTAGTTAACTATATAAAATAATGTTTATAGCTTACTTAATGCGTATCCTAAAGACTTCTTTACTTTCGTCAGTAGAAAAGCTATATAAAGTTAAACTAACAAGTCAAAATACTAAATTTACTATATAATTTAGTATTTTGACTTGTTAGTTATTTTCACCATTTTGTTGTCTCAATTTTTCAGCTGCAATTTCAGGGAAAACTGTATTTATCATAATTCCTGTACTGATTTCAAAGCCTGCTCCCTTAACAGTTCTAGGACATATTTCAATATAAAAATGATAATATGAATTATCTTCTTTAACAAAATTATAGTATATATTATATGATATATCTCCTAGGACATTATAGATCATACCTGTAACATTTTTCATAACATTACTTAAATCCATTATTTCCACTTCATTTAGATTAAGTATAGTACTTGAATGTTTCCTTTTGATAATTTGAACTTCATATTTAAAAGTAGATGCATAGGGACAGAGAGCCACAAATTCCTTGCCTTCATACACAATTCTTTTCTTATCCTTAATTTCTTCTTTTAAAATGTCACATAAAATACAAGTATTTTTATCCTTGTAATACTTCTTACAATTTTCTATTTCTCTCTCAATTTTTTGAGGTAATATATTAATACCAATAATTTGAGAGTGACAATGTTGTAACGATGCACCTGCCTCTCTTCCATTATTTTTAAATATCTGTACATACTTAATAAAGGAAGATTTATATATATTTGTTGAAATATTTATATATGCTTTTATTATCTCAGATATATGTTCTTTAGTAAGTTCAAAAAATCTTGTATTATGATCTCTACCTTCAATGACCACATAATGGAATCCATATATATTACTATTAGCTTCCTCTTTCTTAAATACGGCTGGATATTTATTTTCAACTACCTTAACAAAATTAGAGCCTTGATTCTCATAGATTTTTTTAGACGTCATATGTTGATTCTCTTGGCAAAAGGGACAATCTTTTTTAAAAGTTATCCTTTCAATCTTCTGTTTATCTGCAGGAAAATCACTTGGCCTTTTTGACCTATTTTCTGACATTATTACAACTTCATTAGAAATAGGATTTATTCTCATGTGCGGCATGTTATTCCCTCCTCATATATTGGTTAGAGTCTATTACTCATACTAATATTAAACAGTTTACTGTAATTGGAGTAATTGTAGCCATTAGTCCTCAGACAATTCTTTAAATGCATTTCTAATACTTTTTATAGTTTTTTCAATATCCTCTTCACTATGAGCGTTTGATACAAAGAAAGTTTCAAACTGAGATGGTGGTAAATATATTCCACTCATAAGCATACTTTTAAAATATTTTGCAAATGATTTTATATTACATTTCTTAGCATCATCATAACTCATTATCTTTTTATTTGAAAAGAATACGGTCATCATAGATCCAACTCTGTTTACATTAGCTTCTATCTTAAAATCTGATATAGCTTTCTCTATTCCAGTTTGAAGCATTTTACCTTTATTTTCAAGATCTACATATACCTTTGGATTATCCTTTAAATATGCTAGAGTTGTTATTCCAGCTGTCATGGAAAGTGGATTACCAGATAGGGTACCCGCTTGATAAACAGGCCCTAATGGGGCTACACACTGCATTATTTCTTTTTTTCCTCCATAAGCTCCTACGGGAAGTCCTCCACCTATTATCTTACCAAAACAAGTCAAATCAGGTTCCACATTGTAAAGGCTCTGAGCTCCTCCAATGGCAACTCTAAATCCAGTCATTACTTCATCTATAATTAAAAGGCTATTATATTGTCTTGTTATTTTTCTTACATAATCTATAAACTCTTGAGTTGCAGGAACTACTCCCATATTTCCCGAAATAGGTTCCATAATAACTGCTGCGATTTCTTTACCATGTTCTTTAAATATATCAGAAACAGATTCAATACTATTATATTCTGCAACTATAGTATTGTTAGTAATACTCTCTGGTACTCCACTGCTACTTGGTACTCCATGAGTCAATGCCCCTGACCCAGCCTGAACTAAAAGACAATCTCCATGTCCATGGTAGTTACCTGCGAATTTTACTATTTTATTTCTTCCAGTATATCCTCGTGCCACTCTTAAAGCACTCATAGTAGCTTCTGTGCCAGAATTGACCATTCTTATCATCTCTATAGATGGTACAATTTCTCTTATTAATTCTGCAATTTCTACTTCAAGTCTAGTAGGAGCTCCAAAACTTAAAGATTTATTAATTTGTTCCTTTAATTTATGATTTACTATAGACGGATTATGGCCTAAAATCATTGGTCCATAAGAACCTATATAATCTATGTATTCATTGTTATCCTCATCATAAATTTTACTTCCATCTGCTCTCACTATGAATGGTGGAGTCATGTCTACATCTTTAAAAGCTCTTACTGGGCTATTAACTCCTCCGGGTATGATTTCCATTGCTCTCTTAAAAAGTTCAACTGACTTTGTATTATTTGCTCTGTTTTTCATTATAATTCACCTCGTATAATTACATTAGTGTTCATTTTAGAAAATGTCCAAAGACCTTTTCTTAGTTGAAAGTTGATAGTGTACAGTGGAAAGTTTAAAATCAGTTAGGCATGTGAAAATAAATAGTAAGTCAAATATGCGACGAATATTTTGAATTGAGCAAGGAAGCAGGTGACCAGGATAGTGGGCTATCTGAGGGTTCTGCTGACGCAGTAGGATTCAAAATAGGCTAGCATACTGACTAGTTATTTATTTGAATATGCCTTAAAAGTTATAAATTAAGAATTAATTATTTTAATAAATCAACAATACCATCCACAGTATGAGTCTTTGCGCATTTATAATTATTTATATTAAATGCCTTAAGAGCATTTCCTGTAATAGGCCCTATGCATATTATTTCTTTATTATCTAGTATTCCAAAGCTATCATTATCCATCTTTAAAGTTTCCATAAATCCCTTTACACAAGATGGACTAGTAAATGTAATAACATCAACATCCCTTAGTGCACTTGTTAACTCTCCCACTTTATAATTTGGAGTAACTACATTGTATATGTATACAGTTTCAAGTTTAGCACCTATTTGCTCCAGAGTCTTTGATATAGAATTGTGAGCAATATTGGAAGTAGGCAACAAAACCTTTTCTCCTAATTTAACCTTATTCTTTAATTCTTGTGACAATTTTTCTGATTCAAATTCCTTTGGAGTAATTTCAGCTTTCAAGTAGTAATTTTTCAATGTTTTCTCTGTAGAACTACCGATTACAGCTATTTTTGCTTTACCTATAGCCCTTACATCACCTTTATATTTCATCAATCCTTTAATGAATATATTTACGGCATTTTCACTGGTAAAAACTATCCAATCATATTGCTCTATATCTTCATATATATACTCTACAGAATCAATATTATCCTTTATTTCTATCATAGGAAAATTTATAGGATCTGCGCCTATACTTTTAATCTTTGAACATATCTTTTCTGATTGTTCCTTTGATCTAGTTACAAGTACCTTTTTATTGGAATTAATATTATCTTCAAACCAATTTAGGTATTTTCTAAGTGAAACTACCTCCCCTACTACAATCAATGCTGGAGATTCCATTTCTGATTTGAAATTTTTAATATTTTCTAGAGTTCCACATACTGTTTTTTGATTTTCACCAGTACCATGAGATATTACTGCAACCGGAGTTTCCTTTTTCTTTCCGTACTTCATAAGATTTTCACATATAGATTCTAGATTGCCAAGTCCCATAAAGAAAATCAAAGTTCCAGAGAGCTTTGCAATAACACTATAATCTATAGCCTCATCTTGCTTAGATGGATTCTCATGACCTGTTATTACATGAAATGAACTACTTATATTTCTATGAGTTATAGGAATCCCTGCATACGCAGTAACTGCATTCACTGCTGAAATTCCAGGAACAATTTCAAATTTTATTCCCTCATTAAAAAGATGAATAGCTTCTTCTCCGCCTCTTCCAAATACAAAAGGATCTCCACCTTTTAATCTTACAACACGTTTTCCCTCTTTTGCTTCACTTGCAAGTAGCTTGTTTATGTCCTGCTGAGGTATTGTGTGATTACCAGCTTTCTTTCCCGCATCTATTTTTTCTGATGTTTTTCTAGCATAGGACAAAAAATTTGTATTTATAAGTCTATCGTAGACTATCACATCAGCATTTTTTATACATTCCAATGCCCTTAAAGTTATAAGCTTTTCATTTCCTGAACCCGCGCCAATAATATACACTATGCCTTCTTTCACAATTATTTACCTCCCTCTAAAAGACCTTTAAGTTTTCTAGCAAGCTCTATACCTATATTCTCATAGTCATTTATACTTCCTGTAGTCTCACTCTTAAAAATAGTAGTATTATTATCATCACATACAAAACCTTCTAATTCAATTTTATCGTTAGATACAGTTGCATGAGCCCCGATAGCAATACTACACCCTCCGTTCATCTCCCTTAAAAAGGCCCTTTCTGAAAGTATACACTTAAATTCTATTTCATCTACAAGAGTATTAACAATAGATTTTACATCCATATCTCCTCTTCTAAACTCTACACACAGTGCTCCTTGGCCTACAGAAGGTATACACTTATGGATATCAATGTATTGTGATATATTCTTTTCCCATCCCATTCTTTTAAGCCCTGCTGCTGCAAGTATTATAGCATCCGCTTCTCCATTTAACATTTTTTTTATTCTAGTATCTATATTTCCTCTCAGAAGCTTAAACTCTAAATCAGGACGAAGTTTTCCTATCTGAACCATCCTCCTCAAGCTGCTAGTTCCTATAACTGCGCCTTTAGGAAGTTTTTCAATAGTTAATTCATTTTTAGATATAAGTGCATCTCTTGGGTCTTCTCTTTTTAATACTGATAAAATTTCAAATTCCTTTAAAACAACATTTTGTACATCCTTCATGCTATGTACAGCTAAATCTATATTGTTATTTTTTAAATTATCTTCAATTTCAGCTATAAATAGGCCTTTGCCTCCAATTTTACTCAAACTTTTATCTAATATTTTATCACCTGTAGTTTTGATTATCTTTACCTCTATTTCCAGGCTCGGATACTTACTTCTTAATTCATCAATAACCATATTAGTTTGAGTAATCGCAAGCTTACTTCCACGAGTACCTATTATAATCTTAGATTTCATATAAAAACCTCTTTCAAAGTTTATTCAATAATTATCCGCATGGATGAAAATCTATAAATTTCTATAGAATAAAAAATATGATTTTTAAATCATACACTGTTATAATGCAATATTTTTTTCAACTTGAAGTTTAGACGTATCATTTACATTACATCCATAAACATCTATACTTTCATCTTTAATCCAATCTAAGTATTTATATACATCTTCTCTGACTAATACCATACCCCTATCGAATTCTTTAATACGCTTATTTTCATTTTCTTTTGCTATTTTTTCAATATCATCTATAACATACAGACTAACTCCATCAATATATCCAATTTTTGGGTCTACATCCCTTGGCACAGATAAATCAAGTATACAAATAGATTTTTCACTATAGTTCTTTAGAAATTCCTCTTTATGTACAACAAAATGTGGTGCACTTGTACAGCTTATTATAACATCTACATCTTTAATAACATCATACTTATTATCAAAATCTATGCCTTCAATATTATCTGAAATAACTTCTAAATCTGTAACTTTATTTTTAGTTCTATTAGTAATATATATTTTTTCTACACCTTCTGATAGCAAATACTTTATAGCTATTTTACTCATTTTACCAAGACCTACTACAAGAACTTTTTTCCCTCTAAGACTTCCCAAATGTCTATTTATAAGTTTTATACCTATAGCACTTACAGATGTGGATGCATGAGATATATTAGTAATAGTCTTAACCTTTTTAGCATTAGTAATAGAGTTCAAAAATAGTCTGTTTAAGATCTTTCCACTACCTTTATTCTTAAGTGCTTCATTATAGGCAGTTTTTACTTGCCCCAATATTTGATCTTCTCCTAATACCATGGATTTAAATCCATTGGTTACTTGAAAAAGATGGTCAATTACATCGAAGCCTGACCTGCACGCTACATTATCATTAATTTCTTCTATATCTATATTAAAAAATGAAGAATAAAAATTGCGCAAGTATCCTTCTCCATTTTCTTCTTCCAAAATTCCATATACTTCACTTCTATTACAAGTAGATAAAATTACAGCCTCTTTTAAAACACCCTCATCTTTTATTTTTTCAAATGCTCTTTTTATAGCACTAGAGGTAAAGTTCACTTTTTCACGGGTTTCTAAATTACTATATTTATAATCAATTCCAGCCATAACTAAATAATACATTAAATATTCACCTTCTAAAATTATTAGACATTTAAAAAGAAATATCAAGCTAAAGATACTTTTTATTTCAAGAAAAATGTCTTAGGATAAGACATTTTAACGTCTTATCCTCCAACACTATAATATTAATAATAAGACATCTAAAAAGAAATAACAAGTTAAATGTGATGAATAGACTTACTCATTATTCCTTTAAAGATGCCTAAAATCTCTGTATTCAATAAATAAATTTTATAGATTTAATAAATCAATAATTGATTCAGCTTTCTTATCAGAATTAAACTCTGATTCATTTATATTCAATGATATTACAGGATATTCTGATTTTTCATAATCAAATATGTTATCACAGTCTTCACTGAAAGCATTTGGATTTCTCTTCTTGCATATTTCATTAGAAGCCTCTACTAATACTTCTACATAATTATCTTTTCCAATTACATTTCTAGCATATTCTCTAGCTTCCTTAAATCTGCTTACAGAAGTTACTATAGTTATAGTTCCACTATCTGCAAATAAACTTGAAACTTCTGATATTCTTCTAGTTTGCTCATAAGAATCTTTAGGCGAAAATGCTAAATCACTACTTAATCCAAATCTTACATGAGCTGAATCTATGTAATATACTTTCTTTCCAAGCTCAAAAAGTTTCTTTTCAAGTTTAACTGCAATTTCATTTTTTCCACATCCAGGAAGTCCTGTAAGCCATATTACTTTGCCCTTCTGTCCTAATACTTTTTCTCTATCTTTTTTTGATACAAGTCTCTTTCGTATAGTTATGTTTTTACTCTTTACATTTACTATTTCTCTGTTTAAAGAGTCATCTACATTTGATATTATTCCGCCACCAGCAGTATCATAATTATCTATTATTACAAATCTACCCAATGCCTGTATATTACCAAAAGCATCAAAACAAATAGGTGTCTTTGTCTTTATAGTAACTTCTGCAACGTCATTTTTCTTTATATAGTTTAATTCTGTATTAGTTTTCAATGAAGCTGCATCTATTATCTTATTAATTGAGAAAACTTCAAACTCTACTTCCTGTGTGGCAATTTTAAGTTTATATTTTTTACCTCTCTCTAGATTGTTTTTACCCATCCAGAATACATTGGCATTAAAAATATTAGCTGTAGCAACGTGATCTTCTTTATGGCAAATAACTTCGCCTCTTTTATTAAAGAATTCATCTTCAACAGTAATTCCTACAGACATTCCTGCTGAAACTATATCAGTTTTGTCTTTATTTTGCCAAGCTTCAATGGATTTAACTCTAGTAGTTTTACCACTTGGATATATTACAATTTCATCACCGGCTTTTAATGTACCTGCTTCTATTCTTCCAGCTATTATTCTTCTATCATCAAATTTGTAAACATCTTGTATTGGAAATCTTAATGGCTTTTCCTCTATACCCTTTGCCTTTTCTATTTTATCCATGCACTGTAGTACATAATCTCCCTTATACCAAGGCATAGCATCTGGTTTTGCTGTTATATTTTGTCCGTTAAAAGCTGATATTGGTATATACTTTTCAGGATAGACATTTAAATTGTTTAAAAACTCATTAAATTGTTCTTGTATTTCATTAAATCTCTCTTCTGAATAATCTACAAGATCCATTTTATTTACAAGTACATATACTTTCTTTATACCAAGTAGTGAAAGTATGTACCCGTGTCTTTTAGATTGTTCTTGAATACCTTCCTTTGCATCTATTAAAAGGAAGGCTGCTTCTGCACTAGCGGCCCCTGAAATCATATTTTTCAAAAATTCTTTATGACCTGGAGCATCAATTATTACATAGTCTCTTTTCTTTGTAAAGAATTGAATCATAGTTATATCTATAGTTATACCCTGTTTTTGCTCTTCTTCAAATGCATCTAAAAGGTATGCATATTCAAAGGATTTACCCTTTTCTTCTGATATTTTCTTTACCTTTTCTATAGCTCCAGCAGGAAGTGAATTTGTATCATATAATAATCTTCCTATAAGAGTTGATTTACCGTGATCTACGTGCCCAACTACAACAATATTTAAATTTTCTCTTTCGCTCTTCATTTTTGCCACCCCCAACTACATGTATCCATGTTTTCTAAGTTTTTCTAATGCATGAGCATCTTCTTGATCCTGTGCTCTTCCTGATCTTTCTGTTTCTTTAGTATTTTTTAATTCGTCTATTATTTCATCCAAAGTTGAAGCATTTGAGTCTATAGGCTTAGTGCAAGGAGCACAACCTAAACTTCTATATCTCTTTCCGTTTTTAGCAAAATATAAATCAATAATTGGAATATTTTCTCTCTTTATATATTCCCATATATCTATTTCTCTCCATCCTAGAAGTGGATGTATTCTTATATGATTTCCTTTTTTAAAGTCTGTCTTAAATTGATCCCAAAGCTCTGGTGGTTGATCTGTATAATCCCATTCTGATTCGGCATTTCTTTCACTAAATACTCTCTCTTTAGATCTTGATCCCTCTTCATCTCTTCTTACTCCAACAATAAGTCCTTCGAATTCGTATTTACTAACTACTTCTTGAAGTCCATCAGTTTTTAATGCCTTACAGCAGACTAGTCTTCCTTTTTGAGGTCCCATTCCCTCTTCTAATGCTTTCCAGTTCGTATTTACTATTAGATTCAAATTATATTCTTTAGCAATTTTGTCTCTAAATTTTATCATCTCTGGTATCTTAAAAGTAGTATCCACGTGAATTAATGGAAATGGGCAATTACCGAAAAATGCCTTCTGTGCAAGCCATAGCATTACTGTTGAATCCTTACCTATTGACCAAAGCATACCAAGTTTTCCAAAGTGTTTATATGCTTCTCTCAATATATATATACTTTCTGCTTCTAATCTGTCTAAATGATCCATAACAATTCCTCCTATTTTCCTAATACAAATCAATTTATCTTGTAGATTATTTTAAAATTAGATGTTTGTTATTTTAATAAATATCTAATTTTAAATATTTCTATCCAATCCTCTTTTATATCTCATATTTTTTTCTAAACTTCCAAATATCAATTTATCAATCACAAGACCAAGAACTATAATTATCACCATAACAGCCATAACCTGACTTATATCTGCAAGATCTCTACCAACCATAAGTATTTGTCCAAGTCCCTTAGTGGCTGATAGCATTTCACCTGCAATTAATGCTCTCCATGCAAAAGACCACCCTTGTTTCATGCCACTAATTATAGCAGGAAGTGCAGAAGGTATTACTACATTCCAATAAAGTTTTATTCCTCTTGCTCCCATAACTTTTCCAGCCTTCACATATAGTTGATTAACATTTTTTATTCCTGCCTCTGTAGCCATGCAAACAGCAAATATTGAACCAATAGTAATAACAAATATTATAGACTTTTCATTGAGCCCATACCAGAGTATTGCAAAAGGTAACCAACATACACTTGGAAGTGTTTGAAGTCCTAATATCAATGAACTGAAATTCTCATCTAGATATTTGTATCTCACGATAAGAAGTCCTAAACTTAAGCCTATGGCTAGTGAAATTAAATAGCCTATTGCAAGTCTTCTCAAACTTACTGCAATTGCAATAAACAATGAGCCATCTTTTACAAGTGAAATTAGTGTTTTAATTACATCAATTGGTGATGGAAAAGTATAGGGCTTCCATACTCCTAAGGCATCTACACCTATTTTATAGACCATCTCCCATATTATTAGTAGAATTATATAAAACATTATTCTTTTCAATACTCCAATCGCTGTCGTACTCAGCTTTTGCAACCTTCTCCACCTCCTCCTTAAGATCTTTCATAACCTGTGCGGATACATATGCAAGATCTACACTTTGTGCTTCTCTTGGTCTTGCAAGTTGAATTTTAAACTCACGTTTTACTCTTCCAGGGTTTGCAGACATTACTATTACCCTATCTCCTAAAAGTACAGCTTCTTCTACATTATGAGTTACAAACACTACAGTTTTCTTTGTTTCCCACCATATTTTTTGAAGTTCAAGTTGAAGTATACTTTTAGTTTGACTATCCAGAGCTGAGAAAGGTTCATCCATTAACAATAATTCTGAATCAAGTGTCAAAGCTCTTGCAAGAGATACTCTTTGCCTCATTCCTCCAGATAATTCATGTACAAAAGAATTTTGGAATTTAGTTAAGTGCACCATCTTAAGATATTTTAAAGCTTTTTCTCTTCTCTCTTCCTTTGATATTCCTGCCATCTTCATGCCAAACTCTACATTATCTATAACCTTAAGCCATGGAAATAATGCAGCTTCTTGAAACATAAATGCCTTATCAGGTCCAACTTCCTTTACTTCCTTGTCATTTAGAAGAATTTTACCAGAGGTAGGTTTTTCAAGTCCTGCAATTATATTAAGTAAAGTAGACTTCCCACAACCTGACGGTCCTAAAAGGCATATAAATTCACCTTGTTTAAAAGAAAGATTTATATTATCTAATGTAAATGTATCCTTATTTTTTGTTACAAATCTCTTACTAATTCCATCAACTACTAAGCTCAACTATTTCACCTCTTTTCTTATGATTTACATCTAAGGCACATTCAAATAAATAACTAGTCAGTATACTAGTCTATTTTGAATCCCACCGCGTCAACAGAACCCTAAGATAGCTCACTATCTCAGGAACCTATTTCCTTGTTGACTTCAAAATATACGTCGCATCTTTGACTTGTTATTTATTTTCATATGCCTAATTGATAGTGTCTTGCCCTTTTTCTTTTAAAATTTTGTTAAGAATATCTAATTTAAATAAATCTTTATCATCATATTTTTGTCTTATAAAACCTGCTTTTATAGACATATCAATCATGTCCTTTGTAGCCTGTACTTGTGGATTTACAGTAACATTTAACCTGTTAAAAGAGGTATTTAGAACATTTTTAGATAATGGCTTTCTAGTCAAAACACCAAATTCATCATTAGCCATATCTGCAGCTTGTTCTTTGTTTTTATTTGTATACTCAGTTAATTCTAAGTGTGCTTTTAGAAATTTTTCTACTATGTCTGGATGCTGCTGTAGGAATTCTCTTCTTACTGCTATAACCGCTGTAGGATAGTTACCTTGTCTCCATATCTGATTATAGTCTAATATTATTGAAGCTCCTATTTTTTCCTGTAATGTGGCACCCCAAGGTTCAGGTACTAACGCGGCATCAATAGAACCATTTTCCAATAAAGATTGTACATCTGAGTTATTTGTTTGCACTATTTCAACAGTTCCACCCTTTGCTGCATCTTTTAATCCGTTTTTCTGAAGTAAAAATCTAAGACATAAATCCTGAGTATTTCCGTATTGAGGTATAGCAACTTTTTTACCAGATAAGTCCTTTACACTTTTTATTGTAGTACCCTTCTTACCAATTAGCACTGCACCTCCATCAGCAGCTCCACTAACTATTTGTATATCTCCCTTGGATTTGGTATATCCGTTTATTGCTGGTCCTGGTCCTATATATCCAATGTCTACTGCTCCTGCAAGAAAAGCTTCAAGTTCAGAAGCTCCTGCATCAAATTGTTTCCATTCAACTTTTGTATTACCTAATTCCTTTTGAAATTCTCCATTTTTTATACCGATTAAAGCCTGTGTATGCGTTATGTTAGGGAAATATGCAACTCTTAAAGTAGAACTATCACTGGTATTTTGTACATTTCCACAGCCAACTAATAAACTAATAGTTATAATCACAATAAGTAAAAATAAGCTTTTTTTTCTTTTCATCTTACGCCCCCTCTTAGGCAAGTAAATTAGTCTAATAATTATAGAAACATTTAATTTTCTAATACTTATTTGATTCTTTTCTATTAGTAGATATTATAGCCTCTTTACCCTTCTTATCAACAATATGCCAGTTTAAAACTTCACCTTTTTCTTCTACATGTAATTTGGCGCCATTTCCACCTATATCAGCTCCTAGGTAGTATTTAATTGCCGCTACCTTACATTCCTTTAGGCAAGCTGTACAACCCCAACAATTCTTCTCATATTTTATATAAGCCTTCTTATTTTCATCTTTATATATTAATGTTCCAGGACAGACATCTATACATTTTCCACAGGCTACACATTTATTAGAATCAATTTTTATGCTCATAGACATCTTCCTTTCTCACTAAATCTCTCAATATAATTTTCACATTTCCATCTTTATACACAGAATTCACATATTGTGACCAATTTTCATCGTCCTTTTGTGGATAATCTTCATTTTCCTGATAACATTTCCATCTAGTTTCATGTCTAGCTAGTAAATGACATATTAATACTTTTGCTACATATAGTCGATCAATAACCTCGTAAATAAAAAGTAATTCATGAATATCTTTTGCCTTAAGCTTTTCAGCTATTTCAATAAGTTCTTCAATTCTCTTTGCTGCTATGCTTAATTTTTTATTACTATATCTATAATTTTCAGATATACCACCCGAATACTCATCCATTACTTTCTGCATAGCCTCTTCTACTTCTTCTATAGTATATAAAGAAAATTCATTTTCGAAGAATCTATTAATCTTATTCAATTCATCTTTAATATCATGTTCTGAAACTTCTTCAATATTTATATGTTTTATATATTTAAGTGCTTCTATAGCAGCTATTTCACCTTCTGCAAAGCATCCAGTTACATATTTTTTAGGACTACCTCCTGCTACATCTCCAGCTGCATATAACCCATCCAAAGTTGTTTTCCTATTAGTATCTATCCAATATCCACTAGCTGTATGTCCTCCAACTATGTATGGTTCTGTTCCTTCAATTTCTACATCTTCTGTAGCTGGTGAAGTTCCATTTTCTATCCACTTTAAAGTCTGTGCCGGTGCCATATTTAGATAAGCTTTTAATAGTTCCTGATTTTGCTCTTTTGTTATACCTGTAGTTTTTAAGTAACAAGGACCTTTCCCATTTAGGTTTTCCATAACAGTTGCATATAATCTATTAATTGTTGTTGGCTTACCATATTTATTTACATAAACTTCTTTCATTCCATTTACCTGGGGAGTTCTAACCCCTTGGGCAATAGTTCCTGTAGGTGCTATTGTATCCTTACATCTTAGGGCTATAAACCTCATTTCAAAGGTAGTCATTTCCGCTCCAGCTCTTATACCCATTGCATAGCCTGCTCCTGTATTGAAAGGGCTATACCACATTTTATGTCTTGAAAATGTAGGATTGTTAGGCTTATAAATACCAGCTGCGCCTCCAGTTGTGCATATTACAGCTTTAGAATATATAACGAAAAGTTTATCTTCATCTAATGAGAATCCATAAGCTCCTATTATCTTTCCATCTTTCTTAATATAATCTATAATATTTAATCTATTTATAATCTGTACATTTTCTATTTTTCTAACTGCTTCTGCTAGTATTGGCTTAATATTTTCACCATTTATCTTTATACTTCTCTTACCTCTAGTTACATACTCACCGGCTTCATCTTTTAAAATAGGAAGGCCTTCATTTTCTATATCCTTAGTAACTTTATTAAGTCTTTTAGCAATGGAATAGACAAGATCCTCTCTAACTACTCCATTAAACTCTTTTTTTACATATTCCACAAATGATTCAGGTGTTTCACCTTTTGTTATATAGGCATTTAATGCATTAACTCCAGCGGCAAGACACCCACTTCTTTTTATGTTTGCCTTTTCTGCAATTATTATTTTTGCATTTGATTTAGCTGCTGCAAGAGCTGAAAAACATCCCGCAGCACCTCCACCTATTATAAGAATATCAGTGCTAATAATTTTAGGTTTTAATCTCATTATGTTATCCTCACTTTAAATCTGTTTAGTTATTAGGACATCTTTAAATTATTATTTATTTTCAGATGCATTAAGCTTTAGATAATCTATAATTTTAGATACACATTCCTCTAAACTGTTTATATGGGTTTGTACTGTTATCTCTGGATTAATAGGTGGCTCATAAGGTGAATCTATTCCTGTAAAATCCTTAATTTCACCTTTTCTAGCCTTTTTATAAATTCCCTTTGGATCTCTTTTTTCACAGACATCTAATGGGCAATCTACATACACCTCTATGAAGTCTGTTTTTAAAAGTTGTCTAACAGCTTCTCTATCTTTTATAAATGGTGAAATAAAAGTTGCTATAGTAATAACACCTGAATCTACAAATAATTTTGAAATTTCGGCTATCCTTCTTATATTTTCAACTCTATCCTCTTTAGAAAATCCAAGATCAGAATTCAATCCATGTCTTACATTGTCACCATCTAGTAAGTATGTAAGCTTTCCCAGATCATGTAACTTCTTTTCTAGCATAGTTGCAACAGTTGATTTACCAGATCCAGAGAGTCCTGTAAACCATATAAGAACACCCTTTTGTTTCAAAAGTTTTTCTCTATCCTGTCTGCTTACATTTGTTTGTTGCCATACTATATTTGTTGCCTTAATTGCCACACAATCACCTCATATTTGCTATATCTGCTCTAAAGCATTTTTAATATCAGCTATTATATCTTCTATATCCTCTATTCCAACAGACATTCTTAACAAATCATCATAAACTCCCATTTGCTCTTTTTCTTCTTCTGTGTTACCTGCGCAAATAGTAGAAGATGGATGTATAATTAATGTCTTGGTATCACCTATGTTAGTTAAATTTGATATGAGTTTTAAATTGTTTACAAATTTAAATGCATTTTCTTTTGTCCCCAACCTAAAAGTTAAAACTCCACTTGCACCTTTACTGTAATATTTTTCAGCTAAATCGTAGTATTTTGAACTTTTAAGCTTAGGATAATTTACAGAAACCACTTTACTATTTTCACTAAGATATTCTGCCACAGCAATTGCATTTTTACAATGTTCTTTCATTCTAAGTGATAGCGTTTCAACTCCTGTAAGATTTAAGAAAGCATTAACTGGTGATAATGCTGCCCCTAAATCTCTTCCAACAGTACTCCTAAGCTTTGCTGTAAATGCCATTTTTCCGTATTTTTTAGTAAAATCCTTGAAATTTTCAAATCTGTCACTGTTATATTTATTGCTACCACCATCTACTATAATTCCTCCTATAGAATTGGAAGTACCATTGATGTATTTAGAAGTAGAATGTATAACAATATCTGCTCCATGCTCAAGTGGTTTTATAAGATATGGAGTAGTTACAGTAGAATCAACCATAAAAATTACATTATTGTCTTTACAAACCTTTGAAACTGCATCTATATCTAAAACATCTAGTTTTGGATTACCTATAGTTTCTGCAAATACTAATTTTGTATTGTCAGTGATATTTTCTTTTAAGGTTTCTTCATTTATAATATCTAGGAATTTAACACTTATCCCAAAAGATTTTAAATTTCTCATTAAAGTATAAGTTCCACCAAAAAGACCACTGGAGGCAATTATCTCATCACCTGTTTCTACTATATTTGTAATGGCAAGATATATTGCACTCATTCCTGAAGCTGCTGATGTAGCAACCATTCCGCCCTCTATACTAGCAATTCTTCTTTCAAAAGAAGTAACTGTAGGATTTGAAATTCTAGTATATGCATAACCCATACTAGTTCCCATTAATATGCTTTCAAGCTTTTCAGCTGAGTTATGAGCATATGCATTTGAAAGATAAATTGGGGTGTTAGTTGCCCCATTTTCATCTTCTTTACGATTACCATGAATAAGTTTAGTATTAAAATTCATATACAACCTCCACCATTATAAATTAACATTTATTGCTCTAATAATCATATAATAAAAGTATGTAGATAAAATAAATTTTTTATTAAAAATTACTGACAATATTTTCTTTACTTTTTCTCTACCACAAGCAAATTATATCCTTCATAATTAGTGTCAATATCTACTATTCTATGTCCTTCTTTTTCTACACTCTTTGGTACATTATCTATAGGTGCACCATCATCTAAATAAAATCCTTTCTTATCTCCAGATTTTATTTTTGCTAATTCCACCTTAACTTTTACAAAGTTTATAGGACATTTTACTCCTCTAAAATCAATTACTTCGTATTTATTTTCTTCTTTACTTTCTGGAGTTTTACTCTCTTCTTCCTTATCCACTTCTTTGGGAAGAGTTATGTGAAGCTGACCATTTAATGAATCATACATAGCTTTTACTTTACTGAAAAGATATTCTATATCCTCTGCTTTATCATCTATATTCTTTATGTCACCTATCTTATAATCTATAAGAGTATCAAATAAACCTGCTATTTCAGGCTTTACATATCCTGTTTCAACAAAATCTTTCTTAAAAGCATTAAAAATCTCTCTATCCTTATTTGTGTCTACACCATTTAGTACAAGAAGTGCTCTAGCAGATGATACCGCTGAAGAATATAAATCAGCATCTTCATTACTATTTTTATATTTTTGTAGTGCTCCTTCTGCATTAGAAAGATCAAGCTTAATAACATCAATTACACCAGTACTACACTCTCCAGCGCCTCGTCCCTTTAACGTAAACTTATTACAAGCTCCAAAATCATAGTAAAGATCTGAGTTTTCAGCAAAGCTATCTAAAGAACTAAATTCTTTTACTAATGCTTTAATATCTTCTTTACTGTTATCTATGAAATCATCAAAATCATCATAGGAAGATTTACTCTTTATCTCAGCTAATTTATAAAGATATTTAGGAATCTTTTTAGCAGGTATATCTCCATAAACATCTCCCATCTTTGCACCACCAATGCCAACTTTTCCTCCGAAGGAAATAGAATACATCGGTACAAGTCCATCTTCTGTTCTAGTGGCTCTTCCACTTAATCCTATCTTTCCCTTTTCATGAACTCCACAGGAATTTGGGCATCCTGATATATAAAGTCTTGGTAGAGCATCCTTTATATCTTCAGTAGCATCCTTAAATTCTTCTTTTATTCCCTTTAAAAGATTCTGTGAAAGACATAGTCCTAATTGACAAGTAGATGCTCCTGCACAAGTTATAGAATTATCTATATTAAACTTAGATGCAAACCCAAGCACTACATTAGATAGTTTAACTGAATCTTCTTCTTTCAAATCTCTAACAAAAAATCCTTGCGTATTTGTTACTCTTATTGAAGTTCCATAATCTAAAGCGTCTACAAAGTTAAAAACTTTATCTAAATCTTCTGAAGTAAGATTACCACTTTGAGGATGCACATACACTGAGTAATAATTTTTCTGTTTTTGCGGGAAAATTATATTTTTAAATCCATTATCAATTGATTCTATATTGTCAACATCATATTTTTCATAAGGTTCATCTATATTAACATCAAGATTTTTTTCATTCTTTACTTTTGCAAGTTCTTCTTCAAAACGCTGAATAAATTTTTCTTCGCCAAGTCTTGCAACAATATATCTTATTCTAGCTTTATTTTTATTTGATCTGTCTCCCTCTTTTTCAAATAACTCCTTCATTCCTTGAACATAATATATTGTATCTTTATCTTCAATAAAATCTGCAAGTTTTAATGATACCCTTGGATTTGCACCAAATCCACCACCACCATAAACTTCAAAGCCTTTTTTACCATCTTTTACCTTAGCTATAAAGCCAAGATCTGATATTGTAGCATTTGCTGTGTCCTCTGGACTATTTGAAAAAGCTAACTTATATTTTCTTGGAAGATTCATATTTGAAGGATCTTTTATTAAGTAGTCAGTAACTTCTTTAACATATGGTGTTACATCAAATACATCGTCTACTGAAACGCCAGAAAGCGGTGCACACTCTACATTTCTTACAGTGTTTCCACCGGTACCCTTAGTAATTATTCCAACTTTTATGAGTTCAGTCATCATATCATAAACATCTTCAAGATTAACATTTTGGAATTGTATATCCTGTCTAGATGTAAGATGAATTCTTCCATTAGCATACTTTTTAGCAATATTATTTATTGTTTGAAACTGTTTAAAGTTTATAACGCCGCCAGGAACCCTAGTTCTAACCATGTATGTTTCTTTTTCTCTTTGCTCATAAACCCCCATAGAGACTCTGAAAGCTTTAAATCTAAGAGGATCTATTTCACCCTTTTTATATTGTTCTGCTTTTTCTTTAAAGTCTTCTATAGCTTTAAAATGTTCTTGAGTTACTTCTATCATACATATCCCTCCACACAATTAAATTTTATTGTCCTAGATAATTTCATATTTAAGCTTTTCTACATTGCCTTTGTCTACTTTAAACAAATTGAAAACTGGTTCTTCCTTTTCAAGCGATAAAATTCCATAGATAGCTCTCGGATCAAAAGCAAGTTTTTTATCTTCCTCAGAAGGACGTGATGGAGTATATGGATGGGAATGATAATTCCCAATTAGCTCCATTTTGTTTTCTCTTATAATTTTTACAGTTTTAAATTGTTCCTTTGGATCCATAGAAAAATGTTCACTACTTTGATCTGTATTAAATAGTGGATATGCTACTTTTATAAACACATCTTCTTCTTTTTTATTCCCCGCAAGAAATCCACAACATTCATTTGGAAATTCTTTTTTAGCCTGATTTACGATTTTTTCATATTCTAATTTTTCTATATAAATCATATTATCACCCTTTTAAATTCCCAGTTTTCAAATCACACGCTGCTTGTTCATAATCAATTAATGTATTAATAGTAGGATTGTCACCACATACTCCACATTTTTTATTGTGATTTATCTTTATTTTCTTGAATTCCATCTTTAAAGCATCATAAGTTAGAAGATATCCAGCTAAAGTTTCTCCAAGACCTAATAAATATTTAATTGCCTCCATTGCTTGAAGAGTACCTATTATACCTCCCATAGCACCTATTACACCTGCTTCTCTACAAGTTGGTACAACCCCAGCTGGTGGTGGTGATTGGAAAATACATCTATAACATGGTGTATCATTATCTGGTATATAAGTAGTAAGCTGTCCTTGAAATCTTATTATTCCCGCATGAGAAAATGGTTTTTTAGCAAGAACACAGGCATCATTTATTAAGAATTTTGCTGGAAAATTATCTGTTCCATCTAGAATAAAATCATAGTCCTGATCTTTTATTATATCTAATATATTCTCTGAAGTAGCATATTCATTGTATGTAATTACATTTACATCAGGATTTATAGCATTTATAGTCTCTTTACCTGACTGAACCTTAAGCTTACCTACATCTTTAGTTTGATGAATTATTTGTCTTTGTAAATTAGAAAGATCTACTTCATCTCCATCAACAAGTCCAATAGTACCTATCCCTGCTGCCGCTAAATACATAGCTGCAGGTGCACCAAGACCTCCAGTTCCTATAATAAGAACCTTTGAATTAAGCAGTTTTTCCTGTCCTTCTACTCCAACTTCTTCTAAAAGAATATGTCTTGAATATCTCTCTATCTGCTCTTCACTAAAATCCAATGCTTCCACCCCCCATGAAGTATAAAAATTCTATTTCATCATTATCTTTAATTACTGTTGTATCAAATTTATCTCTTTCAGCAAATTCACCATTTAACTGAACTGAAACCATATCAGGCATTTCTACATCTTCAATTTTTAATATTTCAGTTATTGTTACCGCATCCTTTATTTCTTTAAATTCACCATTCACTTTGACTTTCATAATTGTCCTCCTCTTATAATAACTATATATTTAAAATTTAATACATAACATTTATCAATCATTGACTCTTTATCTATTTTAATATGACTTCAGCAAATTTTCAATGGCAATAGCAGCCGCTCCTAAAGATATAGCATCCTCTTTAAAGTATCCACCTCTATTAAAAAAAATATTACTATGCTTGCTTAAATAACATTTTTGTTTAGCTGTATTCACACTAACCTTATAAAATAATTGTGATACCATTATTAATGGTCCACTTAAAATAACTAACTCTGGATTTAATAAATTTATAAAATTTGATAACCCTGTCCCAAATATTTCTGCTGCTTTTATTATAATTTCAACTGCTAATCTATCTCCATTTTCCGCTGCTAAACTTATGTCTATATAATTAATATCCTCTATTGGTTTTTGTATAGTGGTAGTTTCTCCATTTATAATTCTCTTCTTGAAATTCTTAGTAATAGATTTTATTGAAGAATAACATTCAACACATCCATAATTTCCACAACTACATTTTTCCCCATCTACATCTATTACCATATGTGCAAATGCATCTTCCACATCATTAATTGTCCTTATTATGTTTCCATCAGATATAGCACCAGTTCGTATTCCCATACCAAAATTAAAATATGCAATATTTTTTAAATCTTTTCCATATCCATATAGACTTTCTAATGTAACGGCTGAATTTGCACCATTATCCATATAAACTTCTAAAGATAACCTTTTTTCTAACATTTTCTTTATAGGCGTACTTGTCCAATTATCCGCTATAAAGCCTACTGGACTTTTCATTATTCCCTTCTGTATATCCAAAGGCCCAACTGTTCCAAGTCCTACTGTAATTAATTCTCGTCTTTTTAAATCAGTCATAAGAACTGCCTTTTCACATATTTCTGTTATTCTACATACCGTCTTTTCTGGAGTATAGGAACTATCCATATTAAAACGTTCTTTGTAAATTATACCAAGTTTTAAGTCAGTAAAAATAATTTGTGTATACAATCTAGAGATATCTATTCCAATAATCGCATAATCAATATTGTTTACATCGTATAAGGTAGGTCTTCTTCCCCCCGTTGATTCACCTATACTTGTTTCAACAATTAATTTATTCTTAATAATAGGATTTATAATGCGATTTAAAGTTGTCAATTTAAGTTTTGTTAAATCGAGTATTTGTGATTTTGTTAATGAACCATTTTTTTGAACAATACTGAAGATATCTTTAGCATCCTTGCTCATATTTTTAAATTTATCAATAACTTTTGTCATGCTTAAACTCCCTGTACTATTGTTTTTTCCAAGATGGTAAAAAGTCTTAACAATCTAACATATAGGTAATGATACCTTCCCCACACTCTCCATATATACTATCAGTTAATATTACCAAGTATTCTACTTTGTTTTTATGGCTTTGTTACGTTATTGTTTATTTTAAAGTATATTTGACAATATGTCAATGGGTTTTATATAAAACCTTATAACTTTATATTATTTTCATAATGTTTTAATATTTCCATTATTTCTTCTTCTATAAACTCCCTCTTTTCAACAGATAATCTATTAATAAAATCAGAATATACTATAGTTTTATAAAATTCACTTCGTTTTTTATTGTCTTTTAAAACCTTAAATGCTTTTTTTCTCACTTCCCCCATAATATCCAAAAAAACTTCATATCTGTCATCGTAGATTTCTTCTAAATCCTGTCTTATCTTTCTAGAAAGCATTGGACTCTTTCCATTTGTAGATACTGAAATTGTCAAATCTCCTCTTTGAACTTTTGATGGTACTATAAAGTTGCAAATATCAGGTTGATCTACTACATTTATAAGAATATTCTTCTCACTGCATCTTCTATATATTTCCTTATTAACAATTCTATCGTTAGTTGCAGCATATACAAGATATAAATCAGAAATATAGTTAAAATTATAGTTATCATTTAAATATTTAATTTTTTCTTCATTTACTAATATTCTGATATCTTCTATTATTTCGTTAGATATAACTATAACATTAGCTCCACATTCAAGCAGTGAAATTATCTTTCTATAAGCAACTTTTCCACCTCCAATTACTCCACATTTTCTATTTTTTACTTCTAGCATTATAGGATAATACTTGTTCATATAATTACATCCTTTCATTATTAATATGTAAGTGTTAAATATTATATATATTAAAATTCTAATTTGATTTTAATATGATATATTAATTGAAATTAATTGAAATTAATCAAATATATACTCTTAATTTAATTATTATACCTAAATTATATGTATATATGTTAATTATTCTTAACATATGTAATATTCATGTTAATTTGTACTATAATAGAATTGAAGTGAGTAATATTTCAATTATTTAATACATCTTGTAAATTTATTATATAAAAACTATTATTACATGATAATAGATTGATATAATTATATCAATCTCAATTGATGGGGGTGTAATTTTGAAAAAAATAGAAGGATGTATTTTTCACCTTGACTACATTTTAAATTATTCTAAAAATTCAACTGGATTAAGAGATATTAAAAGATTTTTAATTAATTTAAGAATGTCAGGTATGAAATTAGGTGTTGCTTCTAAAAATACTACTATAGTAGATGTTCTAAAGGTTCTACAACTTGAAGATTTTTTTGACGTTATTTTAGATAATGGAGATTTAAATTTAAATTTTAAACCTCTACTTCTTAGAACTGCAGAAAGACTTAAAATTTCTCCTGAAAACTGTGTTGTATTTGATAATGAAACAGATGGACTTAACGATGCAAAAATGCTTAACATGTCAGCTATTGGCATAGGAAATAACATTCCAACAAGTATTGCAGATAAAATGGTTCCTAACTTTTCTAATGTTAATTCATCTATATTAAATTTCAATTAATTTATATATTATTTTATTTATGTAACTTATGATTTATTACAATTTTTCATAAATAAAAGATAAAGAGCAACTTTTATTAATTAAGTTGCTCTTTATTTTAGGCACATTCAAATAAATAACTAGTCAGTATGCTAGTCTATTTTGAATCCCACCGCGTCAACAGAACCCGCAGATAGCTCACTATCTGCGGAACCTATTTCCTTGTTGACTTCTAAATATACGTCGCATCTTTAACTTGTTATTTATTTTCATATGCCTTATTAGGTATTATGCTTTAAATATTCAGTTATAAAATTATCTATATCTCCATCCATTACTGAATCAATACTTCCCGTTTCTACACCAGTTCTATGATCTTTAACCATTGTATAGGGTTGAAAGACATAGGATCTTATCTGACTTCCAAATCCATTATCCTTTAGTTCACCGGTCAAATCCTCTATCCTTTCCTTATGAGCTCTTTCTTTCAGTTCAACAAGTTTCGCTTTAAGCATAACCATAGCTGATTCCTTATTAGAATGCTGGCTTCTTTCATTCTGACATTGAACTACTATTCCTGTTGGAATATGAGTTATCCTTATTGCAGACTCAGTTTTATTTACATGCTGTCCACCAGCACCACTAGCTCTATAGGTATCAATTCTTAAATCATCTGATTTTATATCTATATCTTGATTTTCTGTAAGTTCTGGTAAAACTTCTACAGAAGCAAAGGAAGTTTGTCTCTTACCATTTGCATTAAAAGGCGATATTCTTACCAATCTATGAATTCCCTTTTCTGCTTTTAAATATCCATAGGCAAACTCCCCAGTTATCTTCAACGTAACACTCTTAATTCCAGCCTCATCTCCAGGTAATAAATCCAAAGTTTCAACTTTAAATTTTTTCGACTCTGACCACCGTGTATACATTCTAAGAAGCATTTCTGTCCAGTCCTGAGCATCTGTTCCTCCTGCTCCAGTATGAAGATCTAATATAGCATTATTTCTATCATATTGTCCTGCCAGAAGAATTTCTACCCTAAAAGTATCTATAGATACTTTTAAGTTATTAAT
Organism: Clostridium arbusti SL206; assembly: GCF_000246895.1. Classification (GTDB taxonomy): domain Bacteria; phylum Bacillota; class Clostridia; order Clostridiales; family Clostridiaceae; genus Clostridium_I; species Clostridium_I arbusti. The sequence goes on from NZ_BAEV01000003.1 coordinate 71,540, forward strand.
CTCAGAAACTATTTCATCTAAAATATTTTCATCCTCTTCCTCTTGGCACATTTGGATCAATATTTTAGCATCTTCTAACCTTTCTTCTAAAGCGTTAAATAATTCTACTCTGTCTTTTAACCCTTTAGACTTCTGAGTTATTTCCTGAGCTTTTTTCATGTCATCCCAAAATCCAGGTTCTTGCATATTGTTTTCAAGTTCTTCAATTTTTATTTTCATTGAAGATAAGTCAAAGTGAATCCCTTATTTCTTGTATTCCTTCTTCAAGTAATCTTATATCCACTAAACACTGGTCAAGTTTTATAAGCATCACAATCACATCCTTTAATTATCTATGCTCTTCTTCCACAACAATTCTTATACTTTTTTCCTGATCCGCAAGGACAAGGATCATTTCTGCCAACTTTCTCTTCTTTTCTTCTTATTGGTTCTCTTACACCTTCTGTATCACCATGATTTGTACCAGTTTCTCTAACCACTCTCAATCTTTCAGGAGCTCTTTCAACTTGAACGCGGTATAAATATTTCACGGTTTCAACTTTAATATTTTGAATCATTTCATCAAACATTTGACTTCCTTCAAACTGATAAGCCTGAACGGGATCTTGCTGTCTGTAAGCCCTAAGCCCCATACCTTGCTTTAAATGATCCATATTATCTATATGATCCATCCACTTTGTATCTACTACCCTTAAAAGAATTACTCTTTCTATATCTCTCATTTGTTCAGATCCAAAGCTTTCTTCTTTTTCAGAGTAAATATCCATTGCCATTTTTAAAAGTTTTTCTTTAATTTCCTCGTTTGACATTACCTTCAATTCATCAACTGTAACCGAATCCTTTGGTAAGTATATATCTTCTAAAAATTCAATTAAGTGTAATAAATCTTCTTCTATATTTTCTTCTATATCACTTAAATGTGAATCCACAGAACCATTCACAAGATCTTTAATCATAGCTTGAATTTGTGACTTCATATCTTCCCCTTCAAGAACCTGTGATCTTTGATTATACATAATCTCTCTCTGCTGATTCATTACATCATCATATTTTAATAAAGTTTTTCTTATATCAAAGTTGTTACCTTCAACTTTTTTCTGTGCATTCTCTATTGCATTACTTACCATTTTGCTTTCAATTGCCTCATCATCTTGTAGTCCAAGTCTGTCAACCATACCACTTAATTTGTCTGAACCAAATATCCTCATAAGATCATCTTGAAGTGATACATAGAATCTAGAACTTCCTGGATCTCCTTGACGTCCAGAACGTCCTCTAAGTTGATTATCAATACGTCTTGATTCATGTCTTTCTGTACCAATTATTTTAAGTCCACCAAGTTCTACAACCTCATCACCAAGCTTAATATCAGTACCACGACCAGCCATATTTGTAGCTATTGTTATACTTCCTTTTTCGCCTGCATGAGATATTATTTCTGCTTCCTTTTCATGATATTTAGCATTAAGCACCTCATGCCTTATTCCCTTTTTCTTCAAGAGTGTGGAAAGGACTTCTGATTTTTCTATACTTACAGTACCTACAAGTATTGGTTGACCTAGCTTACTGGTTTCAGCAATTTCATCAACTATAGCATTAAACTTTCCTAATTCTGTTTTGTAAACTAAATCTGGAGAATCCTTTCTTGCAACATCTCTATGCGTAGGTATAACAATAACATCTAATCCATATATTTCTCTAAACTCTACTTCCTCCGTTAGTGCAGTACCAGTCATTCCTGAAAGCTTATCATATAATCTGAAATAATTTTGGAATGTAATAGTAGCAAGAGTTTTTGATTCCTTTTGAACTTTTACTGATTCTTTTGCCTCAATTGCCTGATGAAGACCATCACTATATCTTCTACCTTCCATAAGTCTTCCAGTAAATTCATCTACTATAATTACTTCTCCGTCTTTAACCATATAATCTTTGTCTTTTTTCATCATATAATTAGCTTTTAATGCCTGAGACAAATGATGCTGAATCTCCATATTTGAAGGATCTGCATAATTTTCTAGAGTAAAAAATTTTTCTGCCTTTTCCACTCCTGAATCATTTAATATTACGGAATTTGATTTCTCATCTACTGTATAATCATCTGATTTAAGTGTTTTTGCAAAACCATCTGCTACCTTATAAAACTCTGTTGATTTATCTCCTTCACCAGAAATTATAAGAGGAGTTCTAGATTCATCTATTAAAATTGAGTCAACCTCATCTACAATTGCATAGTTTAATGGTTTTTGTACTCTTTCTTCTTTGTATATAACCATGTTATCTCTTAAATAATCAAAACCAAATTCATTATTAGTTCCATAAGTTATATCACAAGCATATGCTTCCTGCCTCTCAGTTTGATTTAAATTATGTAGTATAACTCCTATAGTTAACCCAAGGAACTCATAAACTTTACCCATCCATTCTTTATCTCTTTTTGCAAGATAGTCATTTACAGTTACTATATGTACGCCCTTACCAGTTAATGCATTTAAATATGTAGGCAATGTAGCAACTAATGTTTTACCTTCACCAGTTTTCATTTCAGAAATTCTTCCCTGATGAAGCACAATTCCGCCAATTAACTGTTCTCTAAAATGCTTCATACCTAATACTCTGAATGAAGCTTCTCTTACTACGGCAAATGCCTCTGGAAGAATATCATCCAATGTTTCACCATTTTTAAGTCTATTTTTGAACTCATTGGTTTTTCCCTTAAGTTCATCATCACTCAAAATTTTTATTTTCTCATCAAAACTATCTATTTTATCTACAATTGGAATAATCCTCTTAACTTCTCTTTCGCTGTAAGTCCCAAATATCTTTCCTAAAATTCCCATTGAATTCATCCTCACTATATTTATAAATTGTACAAAAAAATATTATACTCAATAAATTATAACATCTAACCCATATTCCTTCAACTTATATAATTAACATGAACCTTAATCAAGTGAATAGATATCATTAAGTTTACTCATATATCAAACCCACAAATCATATTTAAAAACTAAATATGATAAATACTTTGGATTTAAAAGAGTGTAGATTTTAAATCTACACTCTTTCAACTTTTATAACTTAAAATTCTGGTTCAATAAGACCATAATTCCCGTCTTTCCTCTTATACACTACATTTACTTCAGTAGAATCAGCATTTTGGAAAACAAAAAAGCTATGTGCTAAAAGTTCCATTTGTAAAACAGCCTCTTCTTCTGACATTGGTTTTATAGCAAATTTTTTAGTTTTAACTATTGATGGTTCTTTAACCTCATCTTTACCATAATCCTCAAAATCAGGTATTGATTGAAATCTTAAAGATGCACCATATTTTTTTCTATCTAATTTTGTCTTTTGTTTTCTTACTTGTCTCTCCATTTTATCTGCAACTAAATCTATGGCTGCATACATATCTGTATTGGATTCTTCACCTCTAAGTATAGCTCCTCCAAAAGGAATAGTAACTTCAACTATTTGTCTATAATTTTCTACACTCAAAGTTGCATGAGCTGTTACATCAGGATTAAAGTACCTATCCAGTTTTGTCAATTTCTTTTCAATAGCACTCCTAAGACCATTTGTAACCTCTACGTTTTTTCCGCTAATAGTTATTCTCATATTAACAGCTCCTCTCTAGAACCAATTGTTGATTGTAATTTTAGGATAATTATTCCTCTTTACCTTATTTTATTACTTTTTATAAAAAGTATCAAGTAGTAAAAGCAAATTGACAGAATATTATATATTTTTTATTAATACTTTTATATTTTTAATTCCTCTACTTTAATTATTATTTACAAAATATCTATTTTAAAACCATAAAAAGAATAAAAATAGTTGATATTTATTCCTCTGAAGTAAAAATCTCTTCAATGTATAGATTTAAGAAAAAGCTTACATATAATTCTTCTTTTATATTGTTTTTAATAAATAAATATAGCAGCCTCCGAAAAGACTGCTAATTAGCACCATTGGTGCAATCTCAAGTTAGTTGACCTGGTCTTTGACCCCACACTCGCCTGCTGGAACTTTTGCTACCCGGAATTAACCTCTCACTAGTTGTTCTCTCGTTTTTCACGGCAGGACTTACCTCTAAACCGCACCATGCTCATTAAACTTTGTTTAACTTACGTGGATCGTTTTGCCTGCGACTGGCATCGACTTTCAACCACAAACCTAACTTAATACACTTAATATTATATACTAGTTTTAGCAGCAGTCAAGATATTAACTTTTTTTGCTCCATTGTTAAGTATTTCTTCTGCACAATGATAAGAAGTAGCACCTGTAGTTATTACATCATCGATAACTAAAATGTTTTTATTTAATATCTTATCTGCATCTTTTATTTTAAAAGATGCAGATAAATTCTTCCATCTTGAATTACTATCTAACCCTATTTGATCTTTTGTTTCTCTTACTTTTCTAAGACAATCTATTAATTCAATGTCAAATTTCTTGCTAATAATACTAGCTAGAAGTCTACTTTGATTATATCCTCTTTTTTTAATAGCATTTTTAGTCATTGGTACAAAGGTTATGGCATCAAACTTAATATTATTTTTTTCTATAAATTCCACCATAAAATTTCCAACTATGTCTCCACAGACAAAATCATTTTTATATTTGAGTCTTAAGATTAATTTAGCCATAATATTAGAGTAATATGATACACTGTAACAAATTATTTCATCATTTTCTCTATAAAGCTTTATAGTATCATTACAAATTTTTATACTTTCCCTACACTCACTACATATGTTGCTTTCTTCTACATACGATTCACAAACTACACATTTATATTCACTGCAATATATAATACTTAAAACACAATCTAATACATATTTTATAAGCTTAATAATCCATCTTCCCATGCTTTTTTATTGAAATTTCTGGTTATATTTTTAGCTTTTTCTATTTCATAATTTTCTTCTTTTGCTAAGCATATAACTTCACCTCTGCTTCCAATATCTCCTTCTCCAGTTCTACCACAAAAGTACACTAATTTTTTATAATTAAATTCATTGCTATCTGCAAAAAAAATCATTATATTTATACTATTATTATCTGTACAAACACTATCAAAGTCATCCGTTACTATTACACCTTCATCATATTTATGAAACTCCTTAATAGTATTTATGTTCTTTTCATACTGTGAATAATACGTTATATTATGCGTTAGGACTTCACAATATTTAACCACATAAGATGTAACATTAAATATATTTATACTATTAGGTAATATTATAGCTACTCTTCTACCAATATTTATTGACCATTTTATATATTCATATACAACAAATGGCATATCTTTACTTATATCAATTCTTGTAGTTATTATTCTAGGTTCAACTAAAGGCATCTTATTATCCTTAATAGGCAAAATCATTTCTTTTCCCTTATTAAAAATATCATCAATAGAGTATGCTATAAGTTTTCCATTCTCATAACAACATTTATTCATAATATCTATTATTTCATATTTAGAATATATAGGATAACTCCTAATGTCATCATAAATAACTAAATCAAATTTATCTTTAATAAGAACGGCTTTTTTATAATTGCAGAAAATTAAAGAAGAACTTGAACCAGTTATACTATTTTTAAGATATGTATACTTTCTAAATTTAGTGTTATTTCTAAGATAAATGATTATTTGAATATTTTTTTCACATTCTTCGGTTATATATATAACTCTTCTTCCAGTACTTATATATTCCATTATAACTTTTAAAAATATAAGAGCTGTATTATATGGAGGTGCTACAATACTTAAAAGATTCTTTCTTCCAAAACTCCAATTTAAAATAGAATTACTAATCTTCATTTCTTTAATACTCAAGGTATTTAAATTATTTATATTCATAAATAGACCTCCTGTATTTTTTATATTATCGATGATAATTTAAGATTTAGTCCCTTATATTATTATACTAATGAAAATAATAAATTGACCTGAATTTAATTCTATCATATTTCTATTGTATTATATCCATAATTCTCCACTTAAGTCCAGAATATCTATCAAAACTTTTATCATTATTTATCATAAAATGTATTGACTTCTGGCTTCCTACAAGAACCACTAGTTTTTTTGCTCTTGTGATACCTGTATACAATAAATTTCTATTCATAAGTAATGGAGGTCCCATAAATGCTGGCATTACTACTACAGGGAATTCACTTCCTTGGCTTTTATGTATTGTAATAGCATAAGCAAGATCTAATTCATCTAAATACATATCTTCATATACTACTTTTCTTTCATTATCAAATATTACAATAAGATTACTTTCTTGATCAACATCCTCAACAAATCCTACATCCCCATTAAATACACCTGCACCATCCTTTTCTCCTTCACCACCAACTCTACTCCATTTTAATGTATAGTTATTTTTAGTTTGCATAACTTTGTCACCAGTTCTAAATATAATATCTCTAGACTTAACTTCTTTCTTATCTTTGCTTTTAGGATTTAATACTTGCTGAATACTATTATTTAAACTAGATACTCCAAGTATGCCTTTTCTCATGGGAGATAAAACTTGAATATGGTGTTTACTATCCCATTTTGAATTAAATTTCGGTAGTCTTTTGTATATAAGCTCTATAATAGTATTGAGTATATTTTCATTGCCTTCTCTATTCATAAAATAAAAATCTTTATCTTTTTTATTCAAAATAGGCATTTCTCCATTGTTAATCTTATGAGCATTTACTATAATCATACTTTCTTTTGCCTGCCTAAATATGTCTTTAAGTCTTACTACTTTTACAGCTTTACTTTCAATTATATCTCTTAATACATTACCAGGCCCTACAGATGGTAACTGATCAACATCACCAACTATAATGAGCCTTGTTCCAAATCCTATAGCTTTAAGGAGATTATTCATTAATACAATATCAATCATAGATGCCTCATCAACTATAATAACATCACATTCTAAAGGGCATTCTTCTCTTTTAAAAAATGCAGTTTGATTATTATCTCCAATACCTAATTCTAACAATCTATGCATTGTTTTTGCTTCCTTTCCAGAAGCTTCTGACATTCTCTTAGCGGCTCTTCCCGTTGGTGCAGCCATAAACACTCTTAAAGACGCTTTTTCAAATATATGTGTTATACAATTTATAATTGTAGTTTTTCCTGTACCTGGTCCACCAGTAATTACTTCAATTCCATTTTCAAAAGCTCCTCTTATAGCTTCTTTTTGTATAGGTGCAAATTCTATAGAATTTAATTTTTCAAATTCTTCTATTTGTTTATTTATATCAATTTTAACCTCATCATAATTATCGGTACTTAAAGTTACTATTTTTTTAGTAACTCCCAATTCACAATAATAATAAGGCATAGTAAATACACAATTTTCACCATTAATTATTTCAATTTTTATTTTTTGCTCAAGTGTGCTCTCATATATATTTTTTTCTATATCTGCCTTTTCTACAGAGAGGGCATTCATGGATTCTTTAATTAATTTTTCTATTGGCATATATGTGTTTCCCATAGCACAGAAATCATTTATAACATAATTTATACCACTTTGTATTCTAAACGGCGAATTCGCTTCTACACCTACACTTCTAGCAATTTTATCCGCACTTTTAAATCCAATACCTGCTATGTCTTCTGTTAAAATATACGGATTATCTTTTACAACCTTTATAGATTCTACTCCATACTTTTTATATATTTTTACACACTGATTAGGAGTTATCCCATATGTTTGTAAAAACACCATTATGTTTCTTATTTCTCTTTGTTTAGAATAGGCCTCATATATAATTTTTATTTTTTTATCCCCTATACCTTCTATTTCAGAAAGGCGATCTATATCCTCATCCAATACTTCAAGAGTTTTTTCACCAAATTTATCAACTATCTTTTTAGCTGTAACAGGGCCAATTCCAGCTATTACGCCTGAGGCTAGATATCTCTCTATTCCTATTTTAGAATTTGGAAGTATTTCCTCACAACTAATAACCTTTAACTGACATCCAAACTGTGGATGCTTAACCCATTCTCCTTGTAATTTTAAGGATTGACCTTCTATAATGTACGGAATACACCCCACTATAGTATGTCTTATATTTTTTTCTTTTACATGAGCTACAACGTATCCATTTTCTTCATTTTTAAAAACTATATCTTCAACAACACAGTGTATTTCGGACATAAAATCTCTCCTAATATAAATAAAATATTACTTAATTATAATTTAAAACTTTATATTATAACTAATATAAAAATTATATCATATTAAATAATACGAATACAAAGATTTACATAGCTAAAAACATATAAAAATATACAACAGAATGGAGTGCAATTTTAAATTATGCACTCATACTTAAGCTTCATTATTTAATTGGGAGAATACAAACTAATAAATATATTAATCAATTTTAAAGAATAATGTACAAAAGTAAATTTATATCTTAACTATTTTATTATTATTTGCATAACCATTAAATTAAATACTATATTATTATATAAATTTAAACATTAAAGCTAAGGAAATTCATTAAGATATTATATTAGAATTTAGTTGTTAATTTAAATTTACTAAAAAAATGCTAATTTACTAAAAAGCAATTAAACTACTAAAATGACTAAGAAGCTGTCTCTCTATGCATAGATATACATTGTGAGACAGCTTCTTTAATGCTTTCATCCTTGTTAATGGAATACTAAGTTTTACTAGCATTTAAATTTAAATTTATATATATTTTTTTATTTCCTCTACTTTATCAAGCTTTTCCCATGGTACATCTATATCTGTTCTACCAAAATGTCCATAAGCTGCTACCTGCTTGTATATTGGTCTTCTTAAGTCAAGATCTTTTATTATTGCACCAGGTCTTAAATCAAATACCTTTTCAACAATTTCAACAATCTTATCTTCAGCAATCTTTCCAGTTCCAAAAGTTTCAATACCGATTGATACTGGCTTTGCAACACCTATTGCATATGCAAGTTGTATTTCAAGTTTATCAGCTACGCCAGCTGCAACTAAGTTTTTAGCAACCCATCTGCTAGCATAAGCAGCTGATCTATCAACCTTAGTTGGATCTTTACCAGAAAATGCTCCACCACCATGTCTACCATATCCACCATAAGTATCTACTATTATTTTTCTACCTGTAAGACCTGAGTCTCCTTGTGGACCTCCTACAACAAATCTTCCAGTAGGATTAATAAAATATTTAGTATTTTCATCTAAAAGTTCAGCTGGAACAACTGGTTTTATAACATTTTCAAGAATATCTTTTTCGATATCTTCATGGGAAATTTCAGGACTATGCTGAGTTGATATAACAATAGCATCTATTCTTACTGGTTTGTTATCTTCATATTCAACTGTTACCTGTGTTTTCCCATCTGGCCTTAAATAAGCTAACTTTCCATTTTTTCTAACTTCAGTCAATCTTCTTGAAAGCTTATGAGCTAAAGCAATTGGCATAGGCATATATTCAGGAGTTTCATTTGTTGCGAAACCAAACATCATTCCTTGATCTCCAGCACCAACAGCTTCTAATTTATCCATTTCTCCCTTTTTAGATTCCAATGCTTCGTCAACACCTTGGGCTATATCAGGAGACTGTTCATCAATAGATGTAATTACTGCACATGTATCACAGTCGAAACCAAATTTTGCTCTAGTATATCCTATTTCTCTTATTGTTTCTCTAACAACTTTAGGTATATCAACATAGCATTTTGTTGATATTTCTCCCATTACATTAACTATACCTGTAGTAACTGTAGTCTCACAAGCAACTCTAGCATATGGATCATTTGCTAGAATAGCATCTAATACTCCATCAGATATTTGATCACATATTTTATCTGGATGTCCTTCAGTTACTGATTCAGAAGTAAATAATTTTCTCATTTTACTTTCCCCCTTATAAGAATACAAAAATTAAAGTCCCTTCTTAAATAAGAAGAGACTATTTTTTACAATCTCTCTTATCTTGCAGAACATTATCTACAGGAATTGGCACCTTAATGCAAGAATCACATTGGTTGCCGGGTTTCATAGGGCCATTTCCCTCCACCTCTCTTGATAAGAGTTTAGAACTTATTATATTATTAAATTTAAACTGCATTTTTATATTAGCACAGTCTTTATGCATAGTCAATATATTATGTAGTTAAAATAAAAAAGACACAAATGTGTCTTTTGGTGGAGGAAGATGGATTCGAACCATCGAAAGCTGAGCTAACAGATTTACAGTCTGCTCCCTTTGGCCACTCGGGAATTCCTCCAAAACTGGTGCTGGCAATAGGAATTGAACCCATAACCTACTGATTACAAGTCAGTTGCTCTACCAATTGAGCCATGCCAGCGTATTATTAAATTTTTATTAAATGGTGGGCACTACAGGGCTCGAACCTGTGACCCTCTGCTTGTAAGGCAGATGCTCTCCCAGCTGAGCTAAGCGCCCATTCATTTGGTGGAGGAAGATGGATTTGAACCATCGAAAGCTGAGCTAACAGATTTACAGTCTGCTCCCTTTGACCACTCGGGAATTCCTCCACATCAAGATATTCATTTATTGAACTGCTTTAAGTACCAAGCACATCAACAAGGAATAGTATACAATCACAATAATATTTTTTCAAGTCCTAAACACATGAAAAATATCGGATTATTAGATAAATATCTATATTTATCTCATCTTTTCTCCAGTATACTAATGCACTTGAATTTTCATAGTAATATTTTATTGATTAAAGAAATTAATCATTTACAGCATCCAGATTAATAAATTTTGATGCAATATCTTCCACATTATTGAAATCTTTGCTGTCAAGTCGAGTCTTTAAAAGGTGAATTGCATCTGAAACACCTTTTTTTTCATTATTGTTATTTATATCAACTTGAAGTTTATTTAAATCACTAGGTGAAAGACTTTTACTTATAGACAAAATCTTCATTTTATCTGAAAAAGTAAGTTCACTTGGTATTTTTTCCTTGGAAACTTTAAATAGAGTCTCATTCTTATTCTGATCTATATCTTCTCTATAATTTGAATATGAATTATATTTATTGCTTTCATCAGTTTGCTCTGTAGAATTTTCAGAGTTACTCTTCTTATCTTCTATATTATTATTTGCATTTTTTAAAAACTGGTCATCATTATTTTTATCACTTGATTGATCTGTACTTTCATTATTATTTTTATCTTTATGTGAATTATCTTTAATTACATTATCCGAACTTTTATTATTATTTACATCTAGTTTTTTTGATGTCGAATTGTTAATTTTATTATTAAGAATTAGAGTTTTATCTTCATCGACATCTATTTTCTTTCTAAAATATGAAGTAAATATCATAATGAATACAGTTATTAATGTAAAACTTACTATTATAATACTCATTTTCTTTTTATTCATATAAATCCCTCCAATATTAATTAATTATATCGTTATAATGAATTTTTATTCAAATTTTCATAATATTACCTATTATTATTTCATATAAATTATTGGGAGGTGTAATTCTTGAATAAAGCCAAAGCATTTTATAATAACCCTATAGCATATTACGAAATATCTTATTTTTTAAAAGACTATATTGATAATAACACAATAATAGTCTGTATTGGAACCGATAGATGCATAGGGGATTGTCTCGGACCCTTAACCGGAACTATATTAAAAGACAAAAATTTTCCTTTGCCAGTTTATGGCACAATATCAACTCCTATTCACGCACTAAACCTTGACAAAAGATTAGATGATATAAAATCACTTTATCCCAAATCAAAGATCTTAGGTATAGATGCATGTTTAGGTAATAGTAATAATATCGGCGAAATACAAGCACGTGATTATCCTATACATCCCGGAAAGGGCGTCGGAAAGTCATTACCATATGTGGGTGATTCATCCATAATAGGTATAGTTGATTCATGTGACAGCAACGAATTATTTACTAATAGAAATATAAGATTAAACCTAATTTTAGATATGGCTACAGTAATTTGTGATGCATTATTGCATTCATATTATTTATTTAAGAATACTCCTAATAAAAAAATGTAAAATACTAAATTAGGGGTATTAAAATGAACATTTGAGAATTTATTATAGAATATAAAATTTTAAATAATAAAAAAGTGACTGTTGTTATATTGCAGTCACCTTTTAGTACTTTTAATCTCATCATAAAAGTTTATCATATTAGTCTATCAAGGACATATCTTCTCCATCTAAGTATACTTTATCAATAAATTCTAAGACTTTACCAGTTCCAAGTGCTACACAAGAAACTGGATCTTCTGCAACATAAACTGGCACCTTAGTAACATGTTGAATAAGTTTGTCTAATCCTTTTAAGAGAGATCCTCCACCTGTCATAACAATTCCCTTATCAGCAATATCTGCTGCTAATTCAGGAGGAGTTTTTTCCAGTACTGAATGTGTGCACTCAGCTATAGCATTAACTGCATCTTCAAGTGCTTCCCTCATCTCCTCAGAAGTGACAACTAAATTTTTCGGAAGCCCTGTTATTAAATCTCTTCCTCTAATTTCTAAAGACTCTTCAGGTTCACCTTTAAAAGCTGCTCCTATCTTTATTTTTAAATTTTCGGCAGTTCTTTCACCAATCATCAATTTATGCTTTTTTCTTATATATTTAACAATAGATTCATCAAATCTATCTCCTGCAACTTTTATAGCTCTTCTTACTACTATTCCTCCTAGAGAAATAACAGCTATATCACTTGTTCCTCCACCTATATCTATAACCATATTACCGATTGCCTTTGTTATATCAAGCCCCATACCAATTGCCGCCGCTAGCGGTTCTTCAATCAAACAAGGCTTCTTTGCTCCAGCATTTATTGCCGCATCTTTAACTGCTCTTTTCTCCACTTCAGTTGACTCACAAGGTACGCAAATCACTACCTTTGGTGTAGACATTCTTCTTTTTCCACAAGCTTTCTGTATAAAATGCTTTAACATTTTTTCAGTCATATCATAGTCTGATATCACGCCATCTCTTAATGGTCGAATAGCTACTATATTTCCAGGTGTTCTACCTATCATTCTTCTAGCTTCCTCACCAACTGCAAGGACTTCATTAGTATTACGATTTATGGCAACCACTGAAGGTTCTTTTAATATTATGCCTTTTCCTTTAAGGTAAACAAGCACAGTTGCTGTCCCTAGGTCTATACCCATATCGGATCCAATTCCAAAAAACATTCCTTTGTTCACTCCATCTCCTATGTTTTTTATATAAAATAACACATTTATCTCATTATAACTTTATTATTACATAAAATCATAAAATTCTCTTCTTTTTTATTATAATAGGAATGCCTCTAACCTTCAATAGCCTTGTACTTCATTTTTGTAGCTTTTCCACCTCTAATATGCCTTTCAGCTTTATTTACTTCTAAAATATTTTTAGCTTGTTCAGCAATTTGAGGATTTATTTGAGGTAATCTCTCTGTCATATCTTTGTGTATAGTACTTTTACTCACTCCGAAAACTTTAGCAGTTTTTCTAATTGTAGCTTTTGATTCAATGATATATTGAGCTACTTCTAAAACTCTTTCCTCAATGTAATCTTTCAAAGTGCTACCTCCTTAACCCTTCTATATTATAAATATGCACTACAGACCATATTGATTACTTAATATCAGCCATTCCCCTATTTTTTTTAGGAATGGCTGATTTATATAAAATAATTAGTACTTTATATAATTCTGAGGATTTGTATCAATATAACTTCCATCAGTTTGTTTTTCATCAATTTGAAAATATAAATGATCACAATCAACTATTCTATCTTTAGCATTGTCACTATCTCCAACTACACCTATCTTACTATTTTGAACAACTGAATCACCAACTTTTATATTTATACTTGTTGGTTCCAAATTATCATATGTTGTTTTTAATTTTCCATCCTTACTGGTAATAACTATATTCCCGCCACTTACTGAGGATACTGTTCCATTCATTGCTGCATAAACAGGTACTCCTTTATTTTTCACTTTTATATATTCACCTAATATAGTTCTTGAAACTTTATCCAGTCCAACTGCCATAGTTCCATCTACACCGGTATAACCTTGAGCAATAGTTCCATTAACAGGAGTAACCATACTTGTTACCGCTGGGGCACTAGTAGGAACACTGGTATTATTTTTTACAGTATCCTTTTTTACTAAGTTTGCGTTATCCATACTAGCCTTTTTACTATCATCTTTTGCTGTATTTGTTTTCGGTACATTTGTTTTTGCTACCTCTGAAGTTTTTGCTGAATCTGAAACCTTTGTAGCATTAGTTGCCTTATTCTTTTGGTCATTTAATGACACTTTATTAGTCTCTTGTTTTGTTAAAGCACTATTTCCATGTTTAGGACTTGTATTCACATATGTAGCAACTCCTGCAACTACGCATAAGCAAAGAAATAAAACTACATAAAATCCATCCCTTTTCCAGAAACTACTTTTTTCATTATTAGTTGATTGTTTGTTTTTTAAATTGTTTTTATCCATAAATCAACACCTCCTTTTTGTATTTTGTCCACAAGTTAGTAAATAATACATTTTATATTAAATATTTTTCCTTTTTTATACTTTATTTATGGATAATAATTAATAAAATACTAAAATGTTCTTATAGTTTTAGACTGTCCTAATTTTTATAAAAACATTTTAATTTGAAATAAAATAGAAGGTTCAACGATATACTTGTATCGTTGAACCTTCTATTTACATACTATATTCAATTTCATACATAAAATTTCTTTTATTATCAATAGATATATTCAGATTATATTTACATTTAAAGTTTTTCAATAGTTACTCCATCATAATAATGAGTTAATATATCCTTATAATTCTTACCTTGCTTTGACATTACATTAGCTCCCCACTGGCTCATTCCAACATCATGTCCATAACCAACACAATTTATTTCTATACCTGTACTGTTATAATTTATGGAAAAATTAGCTGAATTTAAACCTAGCATTGTTCTAAACTTAGGGCCTGTCATAGTATTATTTCCTACCTTTATCTCCTTCACACTTCCAGCCTCTGTCCTACTTATAATGTTTATTGAGTTTCTAACATTAATGGAATTTAAATTAGAATTACTATATTGACTTTTTACCTTGCTTATAAAACTACTATAAGAAAGCTTTACCTGACTCTTATACTTTTTTGCAATTTCTTCTCCAGGACTAGAAACACTTTTTAGGTAAGGTTCTTCCTTTCCTAATATGTCCTTACTATTCTCAGTTTTACCACTACTTATAGCAAAATAGTATGGCTCTGTAATTAATTTTCCATTATATTTAAGCACTTGTCCATTTGTTTGTTGGACTGCATCAGTTATTTTATTCCAATATGCTCCTGATAAATTTTTAGGCCACTTATTTAATATACTATTCTTATCCATATATACTTGACAATTAACCGTATCAGTTACATCTGCACCGTTTGCACCTGGATACTTCTTACCTCCATATGACTCCATATGCGCTACTGCAAAAGTCCTTGCAGCTACTGCTTGAGCCTTCAATGCTTCAGTACCAAATTCTGCTGGCATTTCTGCCGGTACAACTCCTCTTATGTATTCTTCAAGTGATAATTCTTTAATCTTTTTTTCTTTGGTTATATAAACTTTTATAGTCGCTCCTCCGCTATTATTTTTATCAAATACTATATCAGTAGTATTTATATCATATTTTTTCACTTCATTATTATTTTTATTACCATAACCAATATTATTTCCAATGCCACCTATGAAAATAGCAACAAATAGTATAAATACAATTCCCAAAGATATGGTTATAAAAAAATTCTTTAACAATCCAAATTTCCCTCCTTTGTTAATCCCACTAATATAATCTATTTATATATTGATTCATTTATTACAAAAAAAAGAGAGACACTATGAATAATGACTCTCTTTAAAACATAATTGCTTTTAGTATTTTACACGTTGTATTTTAGCTCCAATATTATACAGTTTATTTTCTATTTCAACGTATCCTCTATCGATATGATATATATCTGATATTTCAGTTTCACCATCAGCTTCAAGCCCAGCAAGTATTAATGCTGCTCCTGCTCTAAGATCTGTAGCTTTTACTTCAGCACCATTAAATTTACTTATGCCTTCTATAACCGCACTTCTACCATCTATCTTAATATTTGCACCCATTCTTTTGAGTTCCAAAACATGCATAAATCTATTTTCAAAAATTGTCTCAGTAATTACGCTAGTTCCATAAACACAACCAAGAAGACTCATCATTTGTGATTGCATATCTGTGGGAAATCCAGGATAAGGCATAGTTTTTATGTCAATAGGTTTTAAATCATTTCTTCCATCAACTATTAATTCTTGTCCTCTAAATTGAAATCCAATACCCATCTCTCTTAGTTTTGCAACTACAGGTTTTATATGATCTTTATATATGCCATTAATTTTGATTTTACTTTTTGTTATGGCAGCTGCAATCATAAAAGTTCCAGCTTCTATTCTGTCATAAATTGGCTTATAACTTATTCCATTTAGAGTCTTTACTCCAATAATTCTTAATGTATCTGTTCCTATCCCAGTAATTTTTGCTCCCATTTCATTTAAAAAACTTGCTAAATCTCCTATTTCAGGTTCTTCTGCTGCATTTTCGATGATTGTTTCTCCTTCTGCTAATACAGCCGCCATCATTATATTTTCTGTAGCTCCAACAGATGGAAAATCTAAATATATTCTAGCTCCCACTAATTTCCGAGTCGAAACTTCAACATAACCATGATCTAATTTAACATCGGCACCTAGAGCCTTAAATCCTTTTAAATGTAAGTCAATAGGTCTTGTTCCTATATTACATCCTCCTGGAAATGAGATCTTAAATTGTCCAAATCTCGATATCATAGGACCCATTATTAAAAATGACCCTCTCATCTTTCTTACTAAATCACTACTAATATGAGAATCACTTACTTCACTAGTGTCAATAACTATTTCTCCACTTATTTTATTTATATCAATTTTTGCCCCTAAGGATTTCAGTGCATCTATTATAACATATACGTCTAAAAGCATAGGACAATTTTTTATTACACATTTATCTCCACAAAGAATTGTAGCTGCTATTATTGGAAGGACAGCATTCTTTGCAGAACTAATATTAACTTCGCCTCTTAGAGTACTTCCTCCTTTAATAATAAATTTATCCATTTTTTAATCCTCCAATTTATTCTTATTTATAAGTTAATAAGTAATATCAATTATAGGTGTTCCGAGAATTATATAATTTCCATCAGATGCCTTTATAACTGCACAATTGAAATCTATAAGTTTCCCATTATCTGATATTGGAGCATATTTATTCGTATAAGCTACTGTACTAAATCCTGTATTTATTTCAACAGTTGATATATTTTTACTACCAATATTTTTCAAATAATTTTCTATCTTAGTTTGCGTAACTTTTACATCATCATTAGAAATCTTAGCTTTTATATACTTGTAGGATATTACATTATTAGCTTCTTTATCTATAGACTTCATCACTTGTTTTTCCAAACTATTAATATTGTTTTTTTCATTTATTCTTCTAATAAATAAACTCATATTATTTGTATTTCCATCTTTCCTGCTTTCTATATATCCATAGATATCTCCGCTTTGGAATTCTCTACAATATACTTTTTCATCATTTATAGTAATTTTATTTTCTATGTGTTTATCCTTATTTTTTATGTCTTTATCCGTTACTTGAACATCATTTGCAGTCTTTAATAAATCCACATAATCATAATTATTTTTATAAACTACATTATCCACTGCAGTTTTATCATATAAATTCATTGATTTAAGCCATTTTATACACTCATCTTTTCCATTACTATTAATATTATAATAAGTAGTTACTCCAACTTCTATTGGTACACTTTCAGTTCTATTTAAAACTTCATTAATTATATCTTTATTTTCAACGGCTAATACATTCTCCATAAAAAAAGTAATAGAAATTATAACTACCAAAAATATATAATTCTTTTTTATCTTCATGTTTCCCCCTACCTTTCTCTTTAGATTATTAACCTTTTTATTCCTTTTTATTCCTATACATTATTAATATATAAAGTTTATGTATTATGTGTGAGAACTTTTATTTTGCTATAAAAATCATTAATAAATATGTAAAATAAAGAACACTATCTACTAAATTTAGATAGTGTTCTTTATTTTATGTAAAAGCTTATAACAAATACTCCTTAAACTAAGAAGATTTGATCTTAATATTAATCTGCTATATATAAAAA
>NZ_BAEV01000002.1 GCF_000246895.1 Clostridium arbusti SL206
ACACGTAGTATATCTTATTTTTATAATTATTATATTAATATATTTTATACGATTAAATTGTTGATTTATTAACCTTCAATATTATTTTAGCACAATTTACTTTAATTTACAATACATTTATGATATTTTAATAATTTTTATAATGTTTTATTGTTAATTTAGCAATAATATATTCCCTTTAATAAATTTTTTCATTTATATTAACACCTATGTCACATCAAAACATTGTATCCATAAAAATCTATCTTTTATCTTACATCAAATTTTTTTATCTTTCTCCACAGAGTTGAACGATCAATTCCAAGAAGTTCTGCCGCCTTTTTTTTATTAAACTGTGTCTTTATTAATGCTTGTTCAATAATTTCTCTTTCAGAAGCATGCATGTCTATATTAAATGAATTATTGTTACTATTTAAAGTATAGTTGTCATCAAGCTCTCTATTATATAGGGAATCATACATATCAGAATAGCTCACAGTATCAGAATTACTTAGTACACATACCCTCTCCACTATATTTCTGAGTTCTCTTACATTCCCCTCAAACTCATAATTTTCTAAAAGTTTTTCAGCTTTAGAACTTAATGAACTTATTTTGCTTCCTATCCTCTTATTAAATATATTAATATAATACATAAATAACTGTAATACATCTTCCCTTCTATAATTAAGTGATGGAATATTTAACCTTAGAACATCTAATCTGTAGAGTAAATCCTTACGAAAAAGTCCATCCTTTACGAGCTGATATATATTTTTATTAAGTGCAGATATAATTCTTACATTTACTGATATAGTCTTGTCATCGCCTATTCTCCTAACCTCATGTTCTTGCAAAACTCTTAAAAGCTTACTTTGAAAGGCCACAGGGAGTTCTGAGATTTCATCAAGGAACAAGGTTCCATTATGTGCAAGTTCTATTAGCCCAACTTTACCACCCTTAACAGCATTAGTAAAAGCCCCACTGCTATATCCAAACAACTCACTTTCTATTAAATTTTCTGGCAAGGAAGCACAGTTTATTGCTACAAAGGGTCCATTTCTACGTGGGCTAGCATTATGTATGCTTTGAGCAAAGAGCTCCTTTCCTGTCCCTGTATCCCCAATAATTAAAATATTTGATGAAACGGATGAAATCTTTTTAGCCTGTTCAATTGTCTGTGCCATAAGATCACTTTTATATATAATATTTTCAAAAGTATATTTTGCCTGAAGTCCATTTACACTCAATTTTTTTCTGATTTGAATTTCATTTTGTTGAACATTTTCAATATTAGTGAAATTTATCATAATACCATTTATAATGCTACCAATATATATAGGTATATATGTTGCAGTTATATTGATATCATCAATTTTATGAAGTTCATTAGATATTTCTTTCTTCTGTAAAAGTACATTTTTGATATTATCATACATAAACGGAAATACATCCTTAATGTCTTTTTCATAAAAGTTTTTCTTTTTATAAAGTTTTTCAAGATATTTTTGAGCTTCCGGATTCATTAATGTTATTTTGAAATCCTTGCCTACATAGATTAAACTATCCTTGGAATTCTCTATAATAATTTTTGAAATTTTACTGCTCTTTATAATTTCATAACTTCTTATTGCTTCATTAATAGCATTCAAAATGGCTTCCTTACCCGTTTTTATTATTAAACACTTAGCATTTTGTTTTTTTACAAATCTACATACTGAGTATCCCCCTACAAAAGCATCACAACCATCTTTCTTTGCAGCTTCAAATATTGAAGGAATATTTTCTGCCTGTTTTTCATTGTAAATTTCTATATTGCAATTTAATAAATCAAAAAAAGGTTTAGCTTCTAATATGGATGTATAATCGCCCATTAAAGCAATCTTCTTAGGACTATACCTTTCATTACACATTCTCAATGCATTTATTATATCTACGGCACTTATAGTTAATTTAATTTTAGGCATTAATGGTTTATATTTTTTTATTTTTTCAAAGGTTAATCCCCTTGCAATTACAATATCCCCTTTTAGCTCATCTACATTTATCTTTTCTGCATGTACTACAGATATATTTTCGTAAAGCATATCTTTTTGAACATGATTATCAAATATCTCCTTTACGTTCTCCTCCATTTCAGGATAAGGAACAACAAAAACTATATTAATCATATTATCATCACTCCGCTCTAATATTTGTAAACGTTTTATAAGTTGCATATGCAACATTCACATATTGCAATCATACAACATATTTAACTTATTTCCAACAAATTTGTAAACGATATCTTTCTGAGGCTTTCATTTTAAATCTTTTTAAAATTTGCCTATATCCATATATATGCTTGTATTTCCTAATAAATTGACTACATTAATCTGAATTTATTCTTTATAAAATTAATATATAGTATAACTTGGCACATCAATTGCTTTATATAAATGTGTGTACACAAAATACTTATTAATCAATCTTGCTTAGTAAGAGTTTATCATTAAACTAGATTTAGATAATTACATTAAATTAAAATTCGAAGGGAGAAATAGACATGAGTGTTATAACAAGAGCAGCTTTATTAAAAGGACCATACGATATTGACTTAGTAGAAAAGGAATTAGTTTGTGGTGAGGATGAAGTAATAGTAAAAAATAATCTTATAGGAATATGCGGTTCAGACAAAAACTTTTATAGAGGTTTCATGCCTAAGAAAACTGCTGAATTCAGAAAAGAACCTAAATTTCCATTTGAACTTGGTCATGAAAGTGGTGGTGTAATAGTAGAAGCTGGAAGCAGAGTTACAGACTATAAAGTTGGTGATAAAGTTATTGCCTTCGGTTGGAACAATAACTACGCTGATTATTTCAAAACTCCTACTTGGCAGCTTCAACCAGTTCCAGAAGGATTGGATCTTGATATTGCAAGTCTTGGAGAACCAATTTCCTGTGCAATGTATTCTGGACTTAACAGCGGAGTACAATTAGGTGACACAGTGGTAGTAATGGGAGGAGGTTTTGCAGGACAAATTATAGCTCAATGTGCAAAGAAAAAAGGAGCCTTCAAAGTTATTGTAGTAGACGTTCTTGATGGAAAACTTGAACTAGCTAAAAAACTTGGTACTGACGTAACTATAAATTTAAAGAAAGAAAACGTAAAACAAATTGTAGATGAACTTACAAATGGAGTTGGTGCTGATGTTGTAGTAGAAGCTGCCGGTACTCAGGAATCTTTTAATATGGCAAGTAATATTATTAAACACAATGGCAAATTTGTATTTTATAGTTGGGTAACTCAACCTGTTACTTTAGATATTAGCAGATGGCATGATGATGGTATTGAATTCATTAATACCTGCCTTGTTCATCACACTTGGCATCACAGATATGTATGGACACCTGAAACTTTAAGACCAGTGCAACAGGGAATTATAGATATTAAACCTCTTATAACAAATGAATTCAAACTTAAAGATATTAAAGAGGGCTTTGATCTAGCTGACAAAGATGATACAGCTATAAAAATAGTATTCCGTCCTTAGTTTTTAATCTATTTATATAGGGGGAAATTTTTATGAAAATAATGAAAACCATGAAAAAGCTACCAGGAGGCGTTCTTCTAGCCCCTGCAATTATTGGTATATTACTTAACACCTTCTTCCCGGATGCATTAAAGATTGGCGGCTTTACAACCGCCCTTTTTAAAGCTTCAACTACAGGCTTCCTTGCACTTTTTATGCTTTGTGCCGGTTCTCAAATAGATGTAAAAAAGGCAAAGGTAGCCCTAGCAAAAGGTGCTGTACTAACAATAACAAAAATTCTTATAGGCGCCTGTATTGGCCTTCTCATAGGTAAAGTATTTGGTAACTCTGGAATCTTTGGTCTAAGTCTTCTTGCTATAATTCCAGCTATGACAAATTCAAACAGCTCGCTATTTGCAGTTTTATCCAGTGAAAATGGAGATGATACAGATGTAGGTGCGGTATCCGTAATAGCACTGAATAATGGTCCACTCTTTACAATGCTGATTTTAGGTGCATCTGGCTTTGCAAGTATTCCTGTAATTTCATTTGTTGCCGTTTTAATTCCAGTTATAGTTGGCTTTGTACTTGGAAATCTAGATCCCGATTGGAGAGAATTATTAAGTCATGGTCATATGTTAATACCATTTTTAGGTTTTTCTATTGGTGCATCTCTTAATTTACAAACTATACTTAATGCTGGTGTTCCAGGTCTCATATTAGGCATAATCACCCTTGTATTTACAGGACTTGGTGGTTACTTTGTATATGGAATATTTCATTGTAAAAGAGCCGTTGGTGCAGCCATAGGAACTACAGCCGGAATTGCATCCGCTACCCCTATGGCACTTGCAGCTATAGATCCAACATTCGCTCCTTTTGCGAGCAGTGCAACAGTACAAGTATCTGCCTCCGTTATAATCACTGCACTGTTATGCCCATTACTTGTAAATTATCTAGGAAAACGAGAAAAAAACCGACATCCTAAAGCAATATTAGAAAATAGTACAAAGGTCGTACAAAATACATTGAACATTGAAAATTCAGAAACTATAAACAATATAAAAAATTAAATACTATTTTATATAAATTTGCTTCATTTTCGAAAAGCCATTGTAAACGTTTTATATATAAAACAGTATAACTTTCTTTGGGGCTGTCTCAAAATGAATCCACCATGGAAAATGTTTACAATAAGGATATGTTAATTTTTAAAATTATATTTAAAAATATTGCTTTTAATGAAGTTAACAGCTAAATACATCTCTAATGCATTTTGAGGCAGCTCCTGCTATAATAAAATTGAACATATCTCATGAAGGGAAGCGAAAGTATGAAAATCGTAATTGCACCTGACTCATATAAAGGAAGTTTGACTGCCTTAGAGGTGGCAAACAGCATAGAAAATGGAATCCGCAGAGTATTTAATAATTCAACTGTTGAAAAAGTACCTATGGCAGACGGTGGTGAAGGTACAGTACAATCATTAGTTGATAGCACTGATGGGAAAATAATAAATACAGTGGTTAAAGGTCCTATTGGAAAAGATGTTACAGCCTTCTATGGCATACTTGGAGATGGTAAAACCGCCATAATAGAAATGGCTGCTGCCTCCGGCCTTCCACTTATTTCTAAGGAAGAAAGAAACCCTATGATAACTACAAGCTTCGGTACAGGACAACTCATAAAAGATGCACTGGACAAAGGTTGTAGAAACATAATTATTGGTCTTGGTGGAAGTGCTACTAATGACGGAGGACTTGGGGTAGCTAAGGCACTGGGAGTAAAGTTCTTTGATAAAGAAGGTAATGATATTGAAGAAGGTGGAGGCAGTCTAG
Organism: Clostridium arbusti SL206; assembly: GCF_000246895.1. Taxonomy (GTDB): domain Bacteria; phylum Bacillota; class Clostridia; order Clostridiales; family Clostridiaceae; genus Clostridium_I; species Clostridium_I arbusti. Next base: position 5,329 of record NZ_BAEV01000002.1, read on the forward strand.
ATAAATTAAGTTCTATAGATGTGTCTGATATAGATCCTAGAATAAAGGAATGCAGCATAACTGCTGCCTGCGATGTAGATAATCCTCTTTGTGGCCCTAAAGGCGCATCTCACGTATTTGGCCCACAAAAAGGTGCTGATGAAAATATGATTGAAGTTTTGGATAAAAATTTAGCAAATTATGCTGAAATTATTAAAAAGAATCTATCCCTTTATGTAATAAATACTCCAGGTGCAGGTGCTGCCGGTGGGCTTGGTGCAGGACTTATAGCCTTCTTAAATGCAAATATTAAAAAAGGTATAGATATAGTAATAAACTTAGCAGACCTTGAGGAAAAAATTAAAGATGCAGATCTCGTATTCACTGGTGAAGGAATGATAGATTTCCAAACTGCCTTTGGTAAAACCCCTTTTGGCGTAGCAAAAATTGCTAAAAAATACAATATCCCCGTTATAGCAATTGCAGGAGGAATAGGAAAAGATGCTGAAACTCTTTATTCAAAGGGCTTTGACAGTATTTTTTCCATAGTTGATAGTCCTATGCCTCTTGATGATGCTATGGAAAATGGAAAGATATTAATTGAGAGAACTGCTGAAAGAATTATGAGAGTTTTTAAGGCTTGTAATTATAGTACTAAATAAGATTATAACCTAACTTTTAAAGTTCTCTATTATATTGATAAAATTGAATATTATGCCTGTGGCACTTTCCTTATACCATTAGTAATGTAGTTGCCATAGCTATAAGGTATAAATAGAGACTAACATTGGAATATTAATCCTTTATCAGTCTCTATTTATATGATTTAATTTACTATTAATTATTTTCTATTATATCCTTTACATACGACTCAATAAGTAACTCCTGGTACCCACACATTTTATCCTTTTCCATTTCTTCCTTCACCGCTAAAAGCTCCTTGCTTTCCAGCTTTAAAAACTTGCTTTCTCTGCCCTTAAAGTTCTTATTTCCCTTTATTTTTAAATAATCCTCAATTGTATATCTCCACAGTACTAATTTATCTTTATATCTACATTTAAGCTTGTCAGCTATCATAAGTCCCTCTGGATCAAAGTCCCCAGAATAATACAATATAACGTTATATTTAATAAGCCTATCCAAAAGCATAAAAGAAGCACTATTAAGCTGTCCTCCAGTACAAACAAGTGGCTTTTTTCTTTTCTCTATATTATTTATTACCTCTGAAAATACAGTTGGATTTTCAAAAATAAATACCTTATTATCATTAAATTTCAGCTTATCTACATTGTTAAGGTTTTTTATAGATACATGCAGAGGTTCGCATCTATCATAAAAGCCCTTCCATCCCTCATGTTCTACTTCGTTATTATAAGCTGATATTCCATATACTGTAGTAAATATAGACAATTCATCTCTGGCAATACCAGCTGCATATAATACTTCATTTATCTCCTCTACATTTTTAGGATATCTTATATTCAAATAATAACATAAACCACACATAAATAAATTGAAGGATGATGTCCCTATATCAAAGAAATGAGGATCCTTTGTAATTCGTGATGAAAATATAGGCAAAGGTTCTAATTTATCAGAATTTAATTTTATCTTTGATAAGGCCTTAATAGTTAAATATAATTTTTCATTTAATTCTTTACTATTTGCATTATACTCCTTAATAAAAGTTGAATAACCATACTTCTTTTGATTTAAAGCAGCCTTAAACCAGCTTATACCTCTTTCAAATTCACAAGTTCTTTCTATAATACTATTAAAATATTCCGCTCTTAAAAACTCTTCCTTCTCTTTTAATTCTCTATTAGTAATTAATTCATCTTTAAAGTATTGCCTCATAAAATCTTCAAAAACTAAATCTTTAAATTTTCCCTGCATAAAGTAGTCTATAAATTTTTTTATTGATAATTTTCCTTCTTTTTTCCCGAAAAGTTTATACTCCACAGCTCCTAATACTCTACTTTCCTCTTCAGTTATATTTGATAATATAATGTAGCCAGAAAATCTTCCTACAGACTTATACTTATTGAGTATTTCCTTGAAGATTCTATTTAATTCTTTCTTACCTTTAGCATATTTTACTGCTTCTTTTGTTAATTCCTTCATTTTATCACCTAATTATTCTCTAAACTAAGCACTTTTTTTCTATGCCATTCCAATGATATCTTATGACTGATACAATATCATCATTTTCCTCTCTCAGAAGTTCACAAATAGAAAGGTTATCTACGGTATCATAATCTCCCCAAAGTATTTGAGAATTCAAAACATAATCAAGCTTAAGATCTTTTAAAAGCTTAAACATATCCCTTATATTATTTTCATCCACACCTGCAAAAGCTTCATCCATTGCTATTATTCTTGGACAATCTTTTCTTGCATTTTCATATCTAGCATATACAGCAGAAAATAATGGAATATACATGGACATTGCCTTCTCTCCACCAGAAAATTGAAAGAATGCATTGTTAGTAAGCTCTCTTTTTCTTTCGTTTTTTTTAGTATAGAACAACTTAAATTCAAACCACTTTCTATAATCAAGCACTTCTTTAATTATGCTTTGATAATTTCTGGCTTCTCCAGTTTCCTCGTGAGAACGTATCGCTTCCCTCACTTTATCTCCAAAATGTACTGCCAATTTTTTCATATCATGGTCATTTGCTCTTCCCCCTCTTTCCATCATATCTAAAAGTTCCGTTATATCAAGCTGATCTTCTCTCTCAGCTTTTTGGGGTATCCATTTGAGACTTAAAGTTAATCCACTGGAAGTATCTCTTTCTTCCATAAGTGAATTTATCTTATCTACCCACTGTCTTGAAAGATATATTTTTGCACTTATCTTACTACTTATAGTGTTTAAAAGTACTTCTTCAAATATTCTCCTTTCCTCTGTACTAATTAAAAGCTTTAATTCTTCTATGTCCCTATTAATGGTTTCAAGTAAACCATTAAATGCCATTTTCTTACCCTGAACTCTACAATTTATATCTATTCTTCTTCTTTTATTGATAAAATCTAAATCAATGTCTTGGCTACTTTCTTCAAAAATATGTACTATTTTTGAATTAAATTCTCTAAGTTCTCCAGAATTTTTATGATGTGCTTCAATAAGCTGTTCAGAATAATAATTTCTGTCTTTATCCTCTGACATTTGAATTGTCTGAAGCACTTCTTTTAGCATTTCTATATCCCCTTGTTCTTCAGTCTGAAATATATATTTAAGTGAAACTTCTTCTAAAAATATATTTTCTAATACTTTTAAATATCCTTGTTTTTTAATAAGCTCTTCTTTATAATTATTTAAATCTTTCTCAGCATTCTTTAGGGAAGTTTCAACTTTTCCACTTTGCTTTTGAAGTGCTGCAATTTGCATAGGATTACTATTTTTTATTGACAGACAATGATCAATTTCTTTTTCAATAGCCCCAATATCAAATGTTTTTAATGTATCCTGTAAGGCTTTTTCCTCTGTTTGTGAGTTTTTAAATTTATTTTTATTTATGGATATTTCCCTGTAAATATTATCTATATCCTCATTTAAAGTTTCAATATTTTCCTCAAGATTTTTAATATTTATAGCAGCATTTTTAATTTCTACCTGAGTATATTTAATCTCCATAAGTTGACTTTTAAAATCCATTGCCAATTCTTCTGCTTCTTCGTAGTAGGAATATTTTTTAACAATATTTATACCTTGAGATGTTTCATATATTTTTGACTTTAACTCATTTAAAGCAGATTTTAATTTAAATACTTTATCCTTAACTTTTATTGTTTCATTTTCAAGTCTTTCAATTTCTCTTATTACTGCTGAAATTATATTTACACTTTCCTGCAAATCTTCAAAAGATGGTCTGCTACTATATTCTTCAGCCAATATTTTAATTGTATTATTTATTCTCTGAACAAGTTTTTTCAGTTCTTCAACAGCTTTCTCATTTTCTGAAATCTGTTTTTGTCTATCTTGTATAAGCTTCTCCCTATGCTTTTTTCTTGCACTAAGTCCAATATATTTTGGCTCATAAATTTGTGATGCTTTACCTCTCAATGCTCCAAAAACATAATTACCTTTTTCATCTAATGAAAATAATTTATCCTCATCAAAGTATATACCTTGAAGAATATTGTATACTTCTTCAGGTAAAACTCCCTTAAGTTCTTCTGTATTTACCTTGCAATAATTTGATAAATTATATCTCATCATATTACCTGTTAGGAATATATATTTATCCCACTGATTTTCCTCAAAAGCTAAAGCTTTTTGTCGATTCTCATTATTGACTATAAGTGCATCTAGTATACCCATATCATTTAATGCACTTTCAATAACCTTTCTTAGATTATCCGGTATATCTTTATCAAAATCAATTGCCTTATATAAAGGTATAAAAGATATTCCCTGCTTTGATAACCTTTCTCTATTTTTTTCAACACCTGCTTCTCTTTCAGGCTCTATGTTCTTTTCCATTAGCAGTTCTTCAATTTCATTCTCTAAAACTTTTATTTCTTCTTTTTTCTGTTCAATATTTTTATTTGTAAATTCAAGTTCAACTTTATTTTTAGCATTTATTGAATTGAAACTTGATGTAACTGAATTATCCAGTTCTGTAATAAGCTTATTCTCTGCAGTTCCATCTATTTCATTTATAAATTTAAAGACTTCATTTAAATTTTCCTTTGACAGCTTTAAAGTTTCATTTTTTTCTTCCCATTTAATATATTTTTCCTTAATTTCTTCCTTTACCTCTGTTAAAATCATATTACTTTTTTCAAGTTCTTCTTCTTTTAATTCTTTTTCATTAATCAATAGGTCACATTGCTGCTGATATTTATTAAAATTTTCTTCTTCACTTTCATAATCCCTTAAAAGTTTCTTAACCTCTTTGATTTTACTTATGTATTTTTGTAAACTTGATTCTAGAAATGAAAATTCATAGGTTTCTACATTATCTAAAACCTCTTTTTCAATATATTCACCTTCACTAAAATAAAAATCCTGTGCCAGATCTTTAAGTTCCCTAAGCTTTTCTTTAGCCCTAGAAAGCAGCAAATCTCTATTATCTGATACTTCTTTCAGCTTCCATCCTTTGCTTTTCTCATCTTTTTTCTTATTTTCCAGCTGATTTTCCTTAATTTCTACTTCTTTTCTAAATTCCTGAATTATATTATTAATACTGTTCAACTTTTCTTTTATTCTAAAAGCATCATTGTTTCTAAGACTATCATATTTTTCATTGGCATAACTTAGTTCATCTGAAAGCCTTATAAGTTTTGAACCTGTATCCTTTTGTTCATGAATTAATTTTTCATGTTCTTCTTCCAAAGTTTTTATTTCTCGTTTTTTTGTTTTTACTTCCCTATTTGCTGAATCATATTCTTTGGCCTTTTCATAAAGGCAAAATCTGTTATATTTATCATAATAGTATTTAATGCTATTTACTGCCTTAAGTGCCTTTTCTTTTTCCTCTAGGCTGTTTTGGAGTTGATCCATATTTTCCATAGATTCAGACATTGGTCTTAAATCATCTTCTGACAAAAGCTTAAGTGAATCCGTTAAAATATCATATATTCTAGTTGGTTTAAAATCCTTAGAGAGCTTAGGACTTCTTACTTGAATAAGAAGAGTTAGAAGTTCATCATAGTTCTCTACATCCTCATACCCAAAGAGTACTTCATTTACTTTTGCCATATATTTTTGCTGTGAATCTGTAAAAAAGCTACTGGCTCCCATTTCATTTTGAAGTTGTTTTTTTGTCAAAGCCACCTTAGACTCTAGCTTTTTATAGAGAAAAATATCCTCATTCACTCTTCTTCCATCATTTATAATGAAATACCATGAATCCATAGACTTACCCCTTTGTGCTTTAACTCCCATACCTAATGTAAGATAAGTTTCACTATTACTTCTTTTAAATTCTAAATATAGATAAGCTGTCTTCTCCTCTGTATTTTCGTCTAATAAATAATTTTCAAGCTTACGGGAACGAGTTCCAAAGGGATCAAGTCTTTCAGGAGATTTATTTCCATCCAATAATAAGGGTATAAAGCTCTGCATAGTTACTGATTTTCCACTACCATTTGTTCCTCTTAATAAAAGTTTTCCATCTGAAAGCTGAAATTCTTCTTCGTCATAGTACCAAAAATTTAAAAGTCCAAACTTATTTGCAATCCATCTACTTTGTTCCATTATTTTTTCCCCCTTTACCCTCAGCTTTTTGTTCTTTTAAATTATTATCATAATCTCTCGGATAATCCCCTACAACCTTTGCTACCAGAGGATATATATATATTTTATTATCCCTTTTATCCACCATAGAATAATTCTCCATATAATCAACTACATCAGCATATAATTTTTCTATACTGCACTCCCTATATTCCTTAACCCAGCCATGACCTTTTGATGACTTAACTGATTTTAAAATATTCATAAATTCATCTTCACCAATTATTATAACATCATTAATTTTTCTCTTCAGCTTTCCATCTTCTATCCATTGAAATATGTTTTTATTCAAATGAAGTACCACATCACTTATACCTAGTGAAGAAGGGAAACTATTTTTTACGTTCTCATTTTCATTTGGAACAACTATTGCGCCATTTCTATGTACATGTAAAGACCAATTTAAGTATTTCTTAAAATCATCTTCAATTCTTCCCCTAAATTTTTTTATATAATCATAATCTTCATCTTCAGCCCCTTCATTATACACAACAGGAGATAGTAAAAGCCTTCTATAAACTCTATTTCTTCTCATAAAACCTCTTTCACTATCTATAAGATTTTTATTATACTCCTCAAAATCTTTATAATCTTTACATTTCATTATATCAATAGAGAAATTTCTCACAAAATATTTAGAAATACCTGTATTTTCATAAAGTGCTTCTGATTCTTCATTTTGGGCAAAATCTTTATCCTCTTCTTCATTTACTACAAATAAATTGAGCTTTATAGCAAACTTTATAACATTTACAAGCTGCCTTCTTATTTTATATTCTGTCCAATTTATAGCTCCATTTAGACTGTTGGATGACATAAAATCCACTATATGAGATAAAAGAAATTGCTCTTCTTTATCCTTATCCTCGAGAAACATAAGTAAAAACATCAAAAACACATATTCATTTTTATCCCTAAAATCCTCAATTCCCATCCACTTTTCTGCAGTTCCTGGAAGCTTTTCAAGCTTTATAAAATCATTTCTCATCATAATATCATATCCAAGCTTTTCAGTAATAAAGCTCTTGTAATTCTTTAGACTATCTTTAACAGAATAATACAGTTCTTTATCCCTATCTTTTAAGATAAAATAACTTTCCAACAACTTCTTTAATTCTTCCATTACAAATTTTGCTCCTCAAATTTTATAATATAGTGAGGCATAGTAAAAACTCCATCTTCACATTTTACTTCTACGCTTCTTTCCACTAAATCATTTTTAATACTATACTCTTTACCAAACTCAGTCTTTGATTTTTTTAGCTTTGAATTTTTAGCTTTTGAAAGCCATCTTAATAGTACAAATCTATCCCTAGCAGTAATTTTTGGAAGTCTTTCAAAATCTATTTCATTATTCACTATAAGCCTTTTTATAACTGCTTCTTCCCTAGCTCTTTTAGCCATAATATTTTTAAGCTTTTCTTCCTTTTTCTTACTCTTATCTACTATTGGATTTTTAATAGTTTTTTCCCGGTAATTTCTAACCCTTGGTCTTAATATTACTTCTGTAGGAATTTCATCATATATACTACTGTTTATACTCTCTGTATCTCTAACTGGATTTGCTTTTATGTGATGCATGTTAAAAACACCGAATACAAGAGATGATAATTTATGTGCTTCACCTATACTTTCACACTTATCAAACATATAGGCAAGCTTTCTATACTCTTCTTTTCTATTGGAACTATTTCCCCTTTTATCTGCAATCTGTGCCGCAAACCTTGTTATTCTCCTTATTATTTCATTTGTATTGTCAATTAGCTGTTCAATAAGTGGAGCCCTGTTATTGTAACTTAAAAACCATTCCTTTATACTTAAAAATCTCCCCTTATTTATGTCCTTATATTCTTCTTCCTTAATTTCCTGAGTTGAAATACCTTTTTCATATTCATAGGTACACTGAATTAACTTTTCAATATCTTCTTCAGTAACATTTTTAAGAATTTCTTTTATGAGCAAGCTATTTATTTGTAGACCCCTTATAAAATCCCTAAGATAACTTATAAATCCCTCTTTATATAGGAGAAATTCAGTAGTCTTCATCATTTCCTCAGATTTAGGAGAATAGAATCTACTTACATAGTCCTGATAATTTTGATTTAACGCCTTAAAGTCCCCATTTAAATTCTTCCACCAATTATAAATTTCCTTATTACTCTTTGATAAAATGTTTTTAATTTCCTCAAAATCAATTTTAAAGCGCTCCACCATACTAGCTTCAAGGGAAGCATTATTTTCTACTGTCATGTTTTCAAGAGTTATTAACATTCTCTCTATTTCAATAGTATAGGGAGATAAGGTATACCTAAACTCCTTATTTTTAAACTGTTCTATTGACTTAACCTTAGATGAATCAGCCATAGCTAATAGGTTTTTCCAGCTAGTCAGTGCCTCCAAATCCGCCTTTAAATTGTCTATGGTATAATCACTGAAATCTTCATACTCCTTAAGTTTCAGCATTATATCTTCCTTATAGAACTCATATTTCATCTTTTCATAGCTATCATACATTATTCTAATTATAGCCCTGTATCTCCAAGTATTATCTGTAGACAGATATCTAGTTTCATCCACCTGTTTTTTTAACTTAACATCTAATCTCATACCATCACCTAAATTATCATAATTATTAAATCTACTAATATTATAAATCAACATACACTATTTTAATAAACAAATGTATTACAATGCGTCATTATTGTTTCAAATACTTTATGAAATCTTATGAATTTCTTCTAAACTATCTATTTACTTATTATAATCTATATTACTACTATCTTTCTACCTATTTTATATTACTTATTATTCCTTAAAATTGAAAATTCATGCAAACATAAGTTCTTTTTCAAAGTAAAAAAATCCAGTAAACCTGAAAGAATTTACTGGATTGTATGTTTCAATATATTTTATGCTATCTTCTGTTAACCATTTAGCCCGTCCTTTTTTTACTAGTTGCTTGGCTCTTTTCAAATAAGTTGATGCAATTGAATTATCTTTATTATCTATAACACAAATGTTTTTTATAATGGGTATCATCCCCTTGCTATAGTATTATGATTCTTAGTTTTTTATAATGGGTGCCTTCCCCTGAATCATTAAATTAATTGTACCATGTAAAGGTATTCTTGGATAGCTATTTCTGCAAATACATCTATGAATTTTTACCATATACCTATATAATTATAAAGTACTAATACTTTATCAATGAATCTGATTTCAAAGTCTATTTTATTACACCAAACTTTAGAAGTAACTATCTAGATGGATAACACTGTCATTGAAATCTTATACTCTATTAAAGTAATTAGTATTTAACTAAATAAAATTTACATTCTTATGAAAATTAGGAGGAAAACTAATGAAAAACTTTGAAAATGTATCAATTGTAAAGAAAGCTAATATCTATTTTGATGGAAATGTAACAAGCAGAACAATATTATTCGCTGATGGTGAGAGAAAAACTTTGGGAATTATGATGCCTGGAGAATACGAATTTGGAACTGGAGCAAAAGAACTAATGGAAATTACAGCAGGCATTCTTGATGTACTTCTACCTAATAGCACTGAATGGGTAACTTTTACAGCCGGACAATCCTTTGAAGTACCAGCTAATTCTAGTTTTAAATTAGTAGTAAAAGAAGTTACTGATTACTGTTGTTCTTATGGAGAATAGTATACACAAAATCAACTTTAAAACTGAAATACTCTCTGGACTTACAGTTGCTTTTGCTTTAATACCTGAGGCCTTAGCTTTTACCTTTGTTGCGGGAGTAGAGCCCTTAGTAGGATTATATGCTGCTTTTATAGTAGGATTTATCACATCAATTTTTGGAGGAAGACCTGGAATGATATCAGGCGCAGCAGGATCACTGGCTGTTGTTATGGTAGAACTTGTAGCTAAAAATGGTGTAGAATATTTATTTTTAACCGTAATTTTAATGGGTATTATTCAAATTATAATTGGATTGTTACGATTAGGTAAATTTATTAGACTTATCCCTAAACCCGTAATGTTAGGATTTGTAAACGGACTGGCTATTCTTATTTTTATAGCCCAATTAGGCCAATTTAAATTAAGAGATACAAATGGCTCATTACATTGGATGACTGGAACACATCTTTGGACTATGATTGGATTAGTACTCGTAACTATGGCTATAATTAAGCTTTTACCTAAATTAACCAAAGCAATACCAGCATCATTAGCAGCTATCATTATTGTTTATATATTAGTAAACTTTTTAGGTATAGATACAAAAATGCTTGGGGATGTAGCTAAAGTTGGTGGTGGATTTCCAGTATTTAAGCTGCCAAACGTTCCATTAAACTTGGAAACTTTGAAAATAATATTACCTTACTCGGTAATTCTTGCGGCAGTTGGATTAATGGAATCCCTTTTGACACTGGCTCGTATAGATGAAATTACAGAAACAAGAGGACAGGAAAACAGAGAATGCATGGGTCAAGGGCTAGCTAATATAGTCACCGGTTTCTTTGGTGGAATGGGTGGCTGTGCCATGATAGGACAAAGTATGATTAATATTAGTTCCGGTGGACGTAGAAGATTATCAGGGCTATCAACATCTATATTTTTATTAGGATTTATATTATTCGGATCTAGCCTTATAGAAAAAATTCCCTTATCAGCATTAACAGGTGTAATGTTCATGGTTGTAATTGAAACATTTGAATGGTCAAGCTTTAAAATTATGAAAAGTATACCTAAATCAGATGCTTTTATAATAGTATTAGTTTCAGCTGTTACAGTATTTACAGATTTAGCTATTGCTGTAGGTATTGGTGTTATTGTATCCTCGCTTGTCTTTGCTTGGAAAAAAGGTAAAAATTTAAATATAGAATCTACTATTCATAAAAGTGGTTTTAAAGAGTATTATATAAGTGGGACAATATTTTTTGCTTCCTCTCGCGATTTTATAGAAGCTTTTGATATCAAAAATGATCCAGATAAAATTATTATTGACTTCAAATATGCAAGAGTTTCTGACTATTCAGCTGTAGAATCTATAAATATGCTAACGGAAAAATATAGAAAACCAGGTAAAAAACTTTACTTGAGGAATTTGAGTAAAGAATGTTATAAATTAATAGAAGATGCAGATGGGATAGTAGAAGTTAACATAATTGAAGAAGTAAAATATAAAATGGCAAATGATACTTTATAGCAGATAAAAGTTAACTAAAATTTAGACTTTGAGATGAAACTTTTTGTAGATATTATTTTAGATAAAGATATAAAACTAAAATTTATATATAAAATAATTTTCAGGAGGGACTATCAATGAAAAGAATATGTGTCTACTGCGGTTCCAGTTCTGGTATCCGTCCAGAATATAGTGAAATCTCTAGATTACTCGGTAAAATACTAGCTAAAAACAAAATTGAATTAGTCTATGGTGGATCAAGAATAGGACTTATGGGTGAAGTATCAAATGAAGTTTTAAAAAATAATGGAAAAGCTATCGGTGTTATGCCTAGAGGACTTTTTACAGTGGAAACAGCCAGCGAACATTTGACTAAACTCATTGAAGTTGACACTATGCATGAAAGAAAACAAACTATGACCGATCTTTCTGATGGCTTTATAGCTCTTCCAGGGGGACTTGGCACTCTTGAAGAACTATTTGAGATGCTTAGCTGGGCTAGAATTGGTATTCATCAGAAGCCTATAGGACTATTAAATATATGTCACTTCTTTGATCCTCTTATAAATATGCTGAAAAACACCTGTAATGAGGGTTTCATGAAAGAATCAAATATGAATCTATTCTCTGTTTCGGATAATCCTTTAGAATTGATTCAAAAAATGAATGTATATGCTCCTCCAGCAATGGAAGCTAGATGGCGTAAATTGGGTTAATAATATTTTTATAGTAACTAAAAATATTAAGATGTCATAAGGCATGTGAAAATAAATAACAAGTCAAAGATGCGACGTCTATTTTGAATTATACAAGGAAACAGGTCCTGATGATAGTGGTGCTATCAGATGATTCTGCTGACGCAGTAGAATTCAAAATAGGCTAGCATACTGACTAGTTATTTATTTGAATGTGCCTAAAGCAAAAGTTAATAAATAAATTCTAAAACCAATTTAATACACAAAACGAAGCTGTCTCACAGTGCATATCTATGCATTGTGAGACAGCTTTTTAGACATCTTACTGCTAAAAATAATTATTGAAATTTAACCTTCTAATAATTTATACCATTTATTTCCTTAAGTTAAATTATAATACAATAACTTAACATATTTCTATAAATCTTAACCAATAAAAATAGGTTACTATAAGGCTTAATGTAGTATAATATATACTATGATAAACATTATATGGAGGTATTTTTAGTGCAAAGATCAGTAGAAATTAAAAATAGAGGATTAGCTCTAAGGGGAATGCTGCATACTCCAGAAAAAGTTCAAGGGAAAATTCCTATAGTCTGCATGTTCCACGGTTTTACCGGTGACAAACTCGGATCACATTTTATGTTTGTAAGACTATCAAGACTTCTAGCAGACAATGGTATTGCTTCTGTTAGATTTGACTTTATGGGAAGTGGTGAAAGTGATGGCAATTTCGCTAATATGACTCTTTCTAAAGAACTGGATGATGCTAAATTAATTCTCAATTATGCTAAATCTCTTGATTTTGTTGACACAGATAGAATAGGAATTTTAGGCTTTAGTATGGGTGGCGCTGTAGCAAGTATGCTTGCTGGAGATTGCAAAGATGACATTAAAACTCTTTGTCTATGGGCTCCTGCTGGAAACATGGCAAAAATAGTTATTGAGGGAAAAAGCAAAGCGGATATTGAAAAAGTACGTAAAATTGGATGCTATGATTTAGATGGATATCTGGTAGGTATAGATTTTATAGATGATGTACTTAACTTAGATATATTTGATAAATCTCATTCCTATGATAAAAATGTATTGCTAATACATGGTACTAAGGACGCCTCTGTTCCATTCAGTACATCAGAAAAATATCTAGAAATTTATGAAACCCGCGGCGTGCTGCATAGTATTAATGGAGCTAACCATTCTTTTAATAGTAGCGCTTTTGAAAATGAAGTATTAGATTATACAATAGGATTTTTAGAGGGAGAACTCAATACTGTTACCGAAAGAATCCATAGTTTCAATTCATAATTAAAAAATTATTCTTATGCCAAAAACTCTGTTTATAAAAAAACTGTGAAATTATTATAATTGATATAATACTTCACAGTTTTTTTATTTTAATTCTAATATATAATCTAAAAATGGATCAACATTGTTTTTATAATCCTCTATTGAAAAATCAAGCTTAATATCAGGTAAAAAACACATAGCTTTATCGTCTTCAATAACTTTATAATATTTTGTAGAATAATATATCTTAATACCATAGTTTTTGAGAACCATGTTTTCCACTTCACCATAACAATTAGGTTTTCCTCCAGTGGACTCACCAACAAATACGGCCTCTGTTTTCTTCTTTAAAGCTAATACATTTAGCAGAGCAGAAGAAAAGGTTTCACGTCCTACAATTACAAATAACTTTCCCTTTTTATTAATGATATTATTACTACTTAAATATTCAATAAAATTATCCAATAGCGTAGAGTTTCCACCTACATTGTCTCTCACATCAATAACAAGTTTATACACATTATTATTTTCTATAGTATCAATTAATTCTTTACAAAAATCGCATATTTTTATATCCATATCCTTACATCTATTGTATTTAAAGTACACCACTTTTGAATCCTCTAAAAATTTAAACCAGTAATATTTATCTGTATTCTGTCTATATAGCGGCAGAAGTTTTTCATCTTTATCCCCTATAGTCTTCTTTTCTATTTTACTTATTTCACCTGCAAGCATAGACTCTATTTCTAAAGTTGTACTTGTTCCATATATATCCTCTATAGTAACCTTTAGGCTGCTAAAATCATCAATTACTTCCAATCCATAGAGCAGCTCTACTGCTGGAAGATATTTTGGAAATTGTGCTTTAAAATACTCCTCATTTTCATAGGAAATAATTTTTCTAAGTGAATTCACTAATTCATTAATTTTTATACCATTTATCTCTACTAATCTGCATCCCACTAATTTTTCATACTTATCTATTGAAGAAATTATGTATATACCCTCCTCAAACCAATATAAATGAATAGGACACAGATATCGAACATTCATATTAATGTAAGTATGAGCATCTTTCACTAAAGCAACAATCTTCCCAATTTCAACCTGAATCTCATAGTTGTCTAGGTATTGAATCTCTCTTTTTAAATTATTAATTTTATTATAGAATTCATCTTTATTCAAGTTAAAAAATAGATTTTTATGCCTTTTAGGAAGCTCTATAGACAAATAGTCTATGTCTTCTAACCATTTTGTTTCCTCGTTTTTATTCATGCTTTATCCCTTTCTGGATATAGATAAATATTTTTCAATTATACCTACTATTAATTTATTTATTCCGCTTTTATATGATTTTTATCATGTAATTGAATTGAGTGAGCATAATTAACTCCCCATTCACATAAAGTTGATAAAACTGGTACAAGACTTTTCCCATAATCAGTAAGAGAATATTCCACTTTGGGTGGTACTTGAGTATAAACAAATCTATTAACTAATCCACTTTCTTCTAACCCTCTAAGTTGTTGAGTAAGCATCTTTTGAGTAATGTGTGGTAGGGTTCTTTTTAACTCACTGAATCTCATAGTTTTTTCGGCTAAATGCCAAATAATAAGTGGTTTCCATTTACCACCTATAACGTCTAAAGTTAATTCCATAGAGCAATTGTATTCAATATCTTTAAATTTTATCATTATTTTCACTCCTTCTTACTCGTTTAATAGAGAATGGTTACTCAAATTTTCAGTATATAAATAGGTACTATATTACTTATAAGTACCTACTTCCTAATAATAATACTATGGTATATATTATATCTTATAAACTATTTTATCATAGTAATTTAAATTTGCCTTAAAAATATAAAATAATTGGAAGTGAATATTAGTGAAATTAATTAAAGTAAACCAATCATCATGTATTAAATGTGGAATTTGCACAAAAGTATGTCCAACAAGAGTTCTATGTATGCAAGAAAATGGTCCACAAGCGATTAATTCAAAATCATGTATTGCTTGTGGTCAATGTGTTGCTGTATGTCCTCATGGTGCAATTGATAATGTTAAAGCACCATTATCTAATCAAGTGGATATAAAAAGTTTTCCAGCCATAGACTCACAAACTGCTGAACAACTCCTTAGATCTCGTAGATCAATACGCTGTTACAAGAATACACCTGTACCTCGAGAAAAATTATTAAAATTAGTTGATATTGCACGTTTTGCACCTACTGCTAGTAATTCGCAAAGAATATCCTACATTGTTGTGGAAAATAAAGAAATATTAAAAACAGCAGTTAAAGTAATAATTGAGTGGATGGAACAACAACTTGAAAATTCACCTCACTGGAGTTTTTCAAGCCATGTTCATGCTTATAGAGAAGATGGTGTGGATACAATTCTACGTAATGCACCACATCTTATTTTAGCCACTGCTTCAAGAGACTTTAAAAACGGAAGAGAAAATACAATTTCTTCATTCTCTTATGTTGAATTATTTGCAACTACCATTGGATTAGGTTCTTGTTGGGCTGGATTATTTGAAATGTGTGCATTTTCAAATTATTATCCATTATTAAAACTATTTAATATTCCTACAGACAAAGTAATAACTGGAGCTGTTATGGTTGGATTCCCAAAATATAAATATAAAAGATTAGTAGATCGTGATCCATTAGATATTACATTTATAAAATAAACTCTAAGTAAAAATAAAGTCTAGAATAGCTTTTATACTACTCTAGGCTTAAAATATAATATTTATTAAACAATTCTTATTAAATCACTATATTGAATTAATTTCTATCTATTTCATAGATAAATAGTATAATAGATTTCATAACTCATCAATAAATATTTGTCACATTTATTAATAACTTTCTTTATTCTTTGTGGTAAAATCAGGATAAGCGCTAAGGCCTCGTAAATAAATAACCAGTCATTACTAGTCTATTTTGACTTATTATTTATTTTCATATGCCTTATGTATTTAGGAAAAGAGGTATGATGATTATGCACAATAAGATTTTAATTATTGAAGATGACATATCCATTAGCGAAATGGTTAAAAATTACTTAATAAAGGATGGATTTATAGTAACAACTGCTTTTGACGGCGAAGAGGCAATCGTTAAATATTTAAATCACGATTTTGATTTAATTGTTCTTGATTTAATGATGCCTAAGTTAGATGGTATGGAAACTATGAAAATAATTAGAGAAAAGAGTTCAGTCCCTATTTTAATTATGTCTGCAAAAGATAGTGATGTTGACAAAGCAATAGGATTAGGTCTTGGAGCTGATGATTATATTTCTAAGCCTTTTTCTATGATTGAAATTTCTGCAAGAATTAAAGCAGCTATTAGAAGAGCAACAAAATATTCTAATACTCATAAAATAGAAGAACCGCCAGTAATTAAAGTAGGAAATCTTACTATTAACATAGGTAATTTTTTAGTTAGTAAAAATAATCAAACTATACAACTTACTTCTAAAGAATTTCAAATACTAAAATTGTTTAGTAAAAATCCTAATAGGGTTTTTACTAAGGCTCAAATTTATAGTTTTATTTGGAAAGACGAGTACTTTGGAGATGAAAATGTAATCAATGTACACATGCGAAGACTAAGAGAAAAGATAGAGGACGACCCATCAAATCCACAATACATAAAGACTTTATGGGGCATTGGGTACAAGTTGGAGGTTAATTAATTGATTGCTTTATTGTTAATAATTATTTTTATTTTAATTTCCATAATACTTTTTCAGTATAAAGCTAAAAAAGAAAGAAGTAAGAATTTAAAATATATTGAAACCAAGCTAAATAAAATCATACGGGAAAACACTAACGAAAAACTCTTAGTTGTTACTGAAGATACTGAGCTTAGAGAATTACTTGTAGCAGTTAATAGCCTTTTAGATTTTAGTCAAAAAGTATTGGCAGACTATAAAAAGAAAGAAATATCTATGAGTAAAATGCTTTCAAATATTTCTCATGATTTAAAAACTCCACTTACAGTAGTATTAGGATATATTGAAACTATAAAACTGGACAAGAATATAAGTATTGAAGAAAGAGAGATTTTACTTTCTAAAGTTCACAATAAAGCTCTTGAAGTAATTGAGCTTATCAATAAATTTTTTCATTTAGTAAAGCTTGAATCAGGAGATAAAGAAATTCCTATAACAAGAGTTAATATGAATGAGGTTTGTAGAAAAAGTATATTAGAATTTTATGAAAATTTAACTTTAAAAGGTTATGAAGTGAATATTGAGATTCCTGAAGTAAATATTTATGCCTCCGGTAACTTGGAGGCTCTCGAAAGAATAATGAACAATTTAATTTCTAATGCCATTAAATATGGAATTGATGGTAAATACATAGGCCTCAATTTAAGCTATGATGATAAATTTTCCTATGTAGAGATTTGGGATAAAGGTAAAGGTATTGATGAGATTAATGTTGAGAAAGTATTTGGGAGGATGTACACACTTGAAGACTCAAGAAATAAATTATATCAGGGAAGCGGTCTAGGACTTACAATAACTAAAAGGCTTGTTGAAAAATTAGGCGGAGAAATTTTTCTTAAAAGCCAGCCCCATGAGAAAACTAGCTTTACTTTTAAGTTGAAGAGAATAACTTATTAATTTAGGCAGCTTTCACTTATTATTTTTCAAATGCTTTATATGAACAAGATGCTAAAATTTAAAGCATCTTGTTTTTTAACTTAAGAATTTTGTAAGATTTGTTTAATAAAAAAGAGAAGTCTATATCATACAATAAAATTACAGTAGATAAAGAAAAGAGGAATGCAACATGAGTTATATATTAAGGACAACAAATTTAGTAAAAAAATTTAGTGAAAAAGAGATTGTAGCTAATGTAAATATGAACATTAAAAAAGGAGAAATATATGGTTTCTTAGGTCCTAATGGAGCAGGCAAAACCACAATTATGAAGATGATAGTAAATCTTGTTAAACCCAGTAGCGGAGAAATTGAAATTTTTGGTGAGAAACTTAATAATGAGGCCTACGAAACTTTAAAACGAATAGGAAGCATTATTGAGTATCCTGTGTTTTATGATAAGCTCACTGGCAAAGAGAACCTAGAACTTCATTGTGAGTACATGGGATATTACGATAAAAGTGCCATTGATAAAGCTTTAGATCTAGTAAACTTAAAGGGTATCGATAATAAGGCAGTTAAAGATTTTTCTCTAGGAATGAAACAAAGGCTTGGAATTGCCCGTTCAATTATAACTAAGCCCGATTTATTAATACTAGATGAACCAATCAATGGTCTTGATCCAATAGGAATTAAGGAAATCAGGAATCTTTTAAAAATGTTAAATAAAGAATATAACATAACAGTTTTAATATCTAGTCATATTTTAGGAGAAATAGAACAAATAGCTGACACCATAGGGATAATTAATAATGGAAAGTTAATAAAAGAAGTTTCCATGGATAGCATCAGAGAACTTAATACTGAATATGTAGAAATAATTACCGATGATTGTATAAAAGCAGCCTATGTTTTAGAAAATGATTTAAATATTTCTAACTTTAAAATTATAGATAATACTTTAATAAGAATATATGACTTAAAGTTAGCTCAAAAGGATATTTCAAAAACTCTAATTTTAAATGGTGTTGAAATTGAGGCTATAAATAAGAAGAATAGTACATTAGAGGATTATTTCTTAAAGCTTTTAAATGGAGGTGAGCCAAGTGCTTAAATTAATGAAATTAGAAAATAAGAAGTTTAAAATCTTTGGATGTCTAAAAGGAGTTATTATTGCAAATCTAATTATTCTAGGTTTTTTATCTATGATTCTTTATGCTTCAAATGCCAATAAAGAAATAGCTTTTAGTACCTATAATGATGTTTTTTTGTATACAGGTATTTTTGTAAGAGCTACTTTTTCAATTTTTGCAGCGGTGTTAATTTCAAGATTAATAATTGGTGAATATACGAGTAGAACAATAAATGTTCTGTTTACCTATCCAATAAACAGGAAAAATATTATGGTGGCAAAGTTAGCTATTGTGCTAATATTCACTTTCACAACCATGGTAATATCAAGTCTTTTCTTAAGTTTTAGTCTATTTCTTTTAAATATGTTTACAAATGCCATTCAAGATTCTTTAACAGCCGATATTTTAATTAAAAATCTAATTAATATTATTGTGTATTCAATAGCTTTTGCCTTTGTAAGTCTAATTCCTGTATATGTAGGCATGAGAAAAAAATCGGGATCAGCCACAATAATAACCTCTGTTATATTAGTAAGTTTATTAAATAGTGGAAATAAAGGCAATTCATTAAGTTCTATTATAATAATTCCGATCATCCTTGCAATTATAGGAGCAATTGCTTCTTACTTATCAATAAAAGATATAGAAAAAGTAGATGTGATTAATTCTTAAATAAACTTCGAAATTCATAAACTCCCTAACTATTTCAGGAGTGCAACCAACAAAACCGACAAATTCCATTATTTAAGAGGAATGTATTTAGCAATTAACAAAAATAATAAAGAAAATATTTTCAAAATATATTGATTATAGACAATTAAAAAAGAAAAATTTTAAAACCTAGTATAAAAAGTTTATACTACCATTTATAGAGGAAGGATAATTATGTTGAAATTAATTAAATTGGAAATAAAGAAATATAAACTTAAAAGATATATCATGGGAATAATTATAGCTATTATTTCTATAATGGCTTTTCTCACTATGTCATTTATTGATAATAGAATAAATTCACCACAAGATTTAGATACGTATGAAAGTGTTATATGGATGACAAATGTTTTGACAACAGATGTATTCTTAATATTTTCTTCAGCATTAATAGCAAAAATTATTATAGGAGAATATAGGGATAAAACAATTTTGGTAATGTTCTCCTATCCTGTAAGTAGAAAAAAACTTATGTTTGCAAAATTGATTATAGTTGTTGTATTTGCAATGTCATGTATACTGCTTAGTGATGCATTGTGCATATTATATGTGGTGACATTAGATTCTATTGTTAATGTTATTGCAGGAAGTTTTAGCTTTAGTTATATTTCTGATGCATTTTTATCATTTTTAGGATTCACTGTTATGGGAGGGATCCTATCATTGCTGCCTTTTACTGTTGGTATGAAGAAAAAATCAGTGCCTTCAACAATTGTAACAGCAGTTGTGATAGCAGTTTTAATGCAACCTGTAATAGGACATGCTCCAGAGTTAATAGATACACTTATTAAATTAATCATTATTACTCTGATTTCCTTGGCATTGACAGTATATACCATAATAAAAAATATAAACAATATAGATGTTGTAGATGTTGCTTGATTTAATATTTACGAGTAGATGGCTTTTAGATTCAATATATTAGTAGAGGCAGGATCACACCTCAATTCATCAGCATTATTGTCAGTGTAGTATCCTGCAACATGCTGATATATTCTTTGTATAATAAAAGTCCGGCATCAATAGAATTATATCTGCAAATTAATAAATTAATTCTATATTTCTAATAAAATGATTTATGGTATATGTATATATCTACAATCTCATTATTATATTTTATAAATGCATTTTTTATTTGACCTACACGAATAAACCCCAATCCTTCCCATAAACATACTGAAGCAATATTAGTTGAGACAACAGAATTAAACTGCATTGCCTTATATCCACATTCTTTTGCGATTTCTATAGAATGCTGTCCAAGCATTTTACCAATACCTTTACCGCGAAATTCTTTTTTTATTGCGTAAAGTGCATTGGATATATGCTTTCCCCTTCCTGGAAAGTTACCATGTAGAATATAGAAACCTATTACTTCCCTGTTGAATTCTGAACAGTATATTGCCTTTTGATTATTTAATATTTCTAAGATTTTATTAGTAGAAAAGTGCTCTTTCCAAAAGAAACTTTCACCTTCATCAATAACTTCATTCCATATTGATTCAATGGAATGTATATCCTCATTTTTGAATTTTCTAATAATTATATTCATATTTTACTATTCTCCATTTTTTTAATATTGTAGAATGATGAATTACTGTGTTATATTAAGTAATAATCATTACTTAATTGAATCTAATAGAAGATTATGAACGACTATATTATTTTAAATAAATCCTCAAGATATGTAAATGTATCCGTAAATTCCCCTGTTTCTATCAATGATAGAATATGACTTGGAGTGGCCCACTTTGCTCCACATACCTCTTCAGGCTGATAAATAATTTCTTTTATATCTACTTCTTCCTTAAACAGCCATACATCTACAAAGTCTGAAGAGTCATTGTGTTGCCTTTTTAATTTAAAGAGACACTTTCCATTTTTAGGAGATAAATCAATACTAATTTCCTCCTTCACTTCTCTTAACGCAGTTTTCAAGCTATCTTCACTAATAGTTGCCGCACCACAAGTTGTTTCCCACATATTGGGAAATATCTTTTTGTTTGGTGTACGTTTTGTAATTAAAAATTCTCCTTTTTTATTTTTTATCCACACATTCACAATGAGATGGTATTCATCTTGTCCCATAGTATTTCCACGTTGAATAGTTTTACCTGTTTTATTACCATTTCCATCGAGTATATCCCAAAGCTCCATATTAATTACCCCCAATATAAAAGTTCTTACAAAGAAAAATAATATTAATTCACTCTATCACAGCCTTTTTCTATAAAATAGTGAAAAGGTAAAGACTTGAATTAATCTCTACCTTTTACCTACACACCATGCATGAGAATTCCAGCTATATGATATTTACTCTGCTATAGATAATAAATATTTTCCTATTTCAAAAGTATATTCAAGTGCTGCTTGTCTTAATGCATCAGGCATCCTCATTGTTGCATTATGAATTTCATAGGTAAAGTCTCCTGTATAATTTATTTCTTTTAATACTTTCATTATTGATGTCCAATCAATATTTCCATGAAAAGGAGCTATATGATCATCATATATTCCCAGATTATCTGCCACATGAGTGGCTTTAAGACGATTACCAACATATTTAAGACTTTGCACCTGATCACATCCTGTAAGATTTGCATGACCAAAATCCCAACATATTCCCACATTATCAGATTCTAATGAATCAACTAAATCACATAATTCTTCAACATTTGCTGTATAACGACGTCGTGGACGACCCTCTACTAAAAAGTCTGCCATATTTTCTATGGCGATGCCTAGATTATGCTTTGCAGCTATTTGAAGTTGAGGTTTAAAGTACTCAATATTTTTTTCTTTGGCTACTTTTATGGACCTGTTATCCCATATTGCTGTACCTGCATGAAGAATTGCCCATTTTACTCCAAGGCGTCCTGAAGCTTCAATACACCTTGAAATCATTTTTTCATAAAGCTCTCTATTCTCAAACTTACTATCAATAACATTATAAAATGGAAGGTGACATTGTGAAAATTCTATTCCAAGGATTTCTGCTTCCTCTGCTATTTTTTCAACTTCATCTCTCCAGTTGTCACTAAAAACTTCACAATGTTCCTTTACTGCGTCACAAAAGTTTATATCCATAACTTGATAGCCTATTTTACTACAAATATGCATACTATCTATGAATGAAATATACTCCTTATTCTCCTTCATATAGTGAATATTAGTTGATGTTGAAAGTCTCATTTATATAATCCCCCAATTTAAATTATTATTTATTTTTTGAATATTTACTTGTAAATTATTATTTTTTATTGGCTCTATTATAATTATTAATAAGTTGATTCCCCTTCTCAACCATTTCATTTATTCCAGTATTCATATCTATTTTACCATCTAAAATTGAAGTAACAGTATCTGTTTCAAAGGATTCAAACTCCTGAAATGAAGGCATCCACATTTCCTGCAATTTAGGACTTGATTTGTGAAGCTGATCAATAGCTGTTTTAAATAAAGGATTTTTATTAAGATGTTCTTTCATTTCAGGAAGATCATATGTCTTCTTATTAACAGGGAAATAACCTGTTCCTGTATGCCATTTGAACTGTGTTTCAGGTGAACTCATATATTTTAAAAATTCTACCATAGCTTTTTCTTTATTTTTATCATTTTTATTCAATGCATAAAGCGCTGAACCACCTGTTGCAACTCCAATATTATCTCCTTCATTTACTTTCGGCAAAAATGCTGTACCTAATTCAAATTTTCCACCTATTTGGTCTAATATAGCAGGTAAACTTGCAGTTGAACCTAAGAAAATACTTGTTTCTCCTGCTGAGAATCTTTTCATGGCATCTGTTCCTGTATAATCTAAGCCCCCTGTTTTGTATATTTTTTGCCACTTTGTAAGGACTTCTTTCATTGTTCCATTCTCTCCGAAAACTACTTTTGTAGGATTGCCATCACGTCCATTTTGCTTATCAACTAAATATGACCCTCCATTTTGCATAGCTATCCAGCTCATTGGCGCATAAAAATTAAGTTGATGCACCATACCATATCTTACGACTTTATTACCTTGTTTTTTAGTCAATTTTTCAACCTGATCAGCTAATTCATCTAATGTAGCTGCTGGTTTTTCTTGGTCAAGTCCAGCTTCTTTATATTGATTTTTATTATAATACATAAGCATTGTAGAGTTTGAAAAAGGCATACCTAAAAGTCTGCCTTTGTAGGAGGCAGCTGCCAATGCATTTGGCTCAATATCTGATAAATTAAGCTCTGGATATTTTTTTTGTAAATCAGCCATCCATAATGTATTTTTAGATTCTTTAATTGTAAAAACACCTAAAGATGCTGATTGTACAAGGTCAGGCATATTTTTCACATTATTAGCTTGTATAACAGCTTTTAACTTAGTATCTGTATCCTGATAGGTTCCCTGAAAAACTGCCTTAACAGAAATTTTTTTTTCTTTACCAATTGTATTGTTAAAATTATCAACAATTCCTTTAAGTGCAGCACCTCCGTTTCCACCCATAGCATGCCACAATACAATTTCAGTTTCACCGTTACTGTTTGTTGAAGAAGATTTGTTACTTTCTTGTGTGCTAGAACATCCTACAAGTGTTACCCCCAGTAATAAGCTAGCAACTAATACTTTTAATGTTTTTTTCATTTTATTAAACACCCCTTTTAATATTAATATATCTTTTTATTAATTAACTATAGAACCTGATGTAATTCCACTTATAAGCTTCTTTTGGAAGAATACAAATATAAATATTGTTGGTATTAATATCAATACAGTACCTGCCATAAGTGGGCCATAAGAGGATGCTTCTGGAAAATTCAGCATGGTAATACCTACTTGTACCGTTCTCATTTCTGGTGTATTAGTCAAAAGTAGTGGCCATAAATAAATATTCCAAAGTCCAACAAAAGAAGATATAAACAAAGATGCCAGTATAGGTTTTGACAATGGAAGTAAGATTTTTATGAAAAAGAGAAAATTATTACATCCATCTATTTCAGATGCCTCTTTTAGAGATACACTTATAGTTTTGAAATATTGTCTAAGCATAAATATATAAGTTGCTGAAAGAAAATAAACTAGCATAACTCCTGCATAAGTATTAATAAGTCCAAATTTTGAAATAGTAAGGTAATTGGTAATGATCATTGCATCACCTGGCAGCATAATAGTACCCAATATAAACATAAACATGAACTTTTTACCCTTAAAATTGAAAAGTGCCAAAGGATACGCTGCAAGGCTGGCAATCGCAAGACGTATAACAGAACCTACGAAGGCTATTACAAAAGAATTAACTATTAATCTTATTAAAGGACTTTGCTGAATAGCCTTTACGTAGTTGCTTATAATAAAGTTATTTGGAATAAATTTAGGTGGATAACTTATTATTTCACTTTCTGGCATAAATGAAATCATTATACAGTAAATAACAGGTGAAATAATAATAAGACCTATTAATATACATATAATTGATAACAGATTGTTTACCTTTTTTCGCGTTGTTAAACTTGAAGTTTTAATCATTGATAATATACCCCTTTCTTTTCATATCTAAAGCAGAATAATAAAAGTAAAAAAGTCATGAGAAACACAATAACACCAATAGTTGAGGCATAAGCATAGTTGGTTGAGGTTATACCAGTTTCATATAGCTGAAAAATTAGAGTTTTAGTAGATGCTTGAGGCCCACCATTTGTAATAACCAATGAAGGTCCTGACATCATCATAGCACCTACTGCATTAGTACAAAGTACGAAGAATATAGTGGGAGAAGTCATGGGGATATAGATATTTTTCAATTTGCTCCAAAACCTTGCACCATCTATTTCAGATGCTTCTACCATCTCCTTCGGCACCCCCCTTAAAGCGGCTAAAAATAATAGAAAATCAAAACCTATACCCATCCATACAGATACAATACTTATAGAAATCATAGCTGTCTTAGGATCATCGAACCACTTTAAGTCCAATTTGAATATATAGTTTATAATACCAATTCTAGGATTTAACATCATTTTAAAAATAAGAGAAACTGCAGACATTGAAATAGCCATAGGGAAAGTAAACATGGTTTCATAAACAGAGGAAAATTTGCGTTTATTATTTGCTAGCAGCGCAAGTGAATAACTTATAATAATCCCTGCTGGCAGCACCATTGCAACATGATACAGAGTATTTTTTAAACTTATATAAAAGTTTTTATCGGTTAGAAGGTCCTTATAGTTACTAATTCCTACAAAGTTAACAATATTACCATTAAAATCTACCAGTGAAAAACTATAAAGCACATTTTTTATAAAAGGATAATATCCAAATATAATACATAAGATTACACATGGTATTAAATAAATATAGGATTCTATAGCTTTGGATACTTTTCTTCTCATCCTTTTTTTATTTGTTATCCTATGAATGTCCTTTGATAAAACAGATGTGTTTTTGCTTAGTTTATACAACAAACTACTGCACTTCCTTTCTTTATATATGTAATTTTTGAAAATATTTCAAATTTTTTTCGACAAAAAAACCCATTGTAATACTATAAATAACTAAACCTCTAACGTTTTAAACTATTTATTCATATTACAAAGGGTTTTCTCTCAATCTCTACCCTGAATTATTAAATTACCATAGCTGCACACCTGCAGTAGAAACATAATCAGCTCCACTATGAATAGCTTGTTTCACTTCTTCTTCACTGCGTATTAGTCCTCCAACAATAATGGGTTGTCTTATTCTACTTTTTACATATTTTATGACCTTTGGCATTAAACCTGGCATTAATTCTACTTGATCCGGCATAGTCTTATTAATAATCTTAATAGCCGACTCTACAGCAGTAGTATCTATAGCAAAAATTCTGAGTGTTGCAGCTAGCCCCAGTGCTTTTGCTGCTGATATATTATTGCCTCTGGTGGATATTATTCCATCGATATTAAAATTTTCATGTAGATACTTAATAGCAATTGAATCTCTTCCAACACCATTTATCATTTCCATATGTACAAAAGCTTTTTTTCCTGAATTCTGTACTTTAATTACTAAATCTTTTAAAACACATATATCTCCTGTTACAAGGTTGACTCTTTGAACCTTACTTTTTATAACACTGTCAACTTTAGATAAGTCGGTTACAGATGCTATAATTGGATATTCCTTCATTGTTATCACACCCTATTAACTTAAGACTTTAATAACATTGTATAGTTATCATGTTAATATACTATTATCTCTGTATTAAGTTCTAGTTAATTAAAATTCTTATGAAATATGAAAGCAATTTAACACCCTAAATTAAATCAACTCCTAAATTAATTTAATTTGTCACGCAAATTTATAGCATAAAAAAACAGAAGCAATTCATAATTCTGCTTCGTTAAAAAATGCACCTGACCATTGTCAAGTGCTAATATTATTAATCAAACTATCTTACTCAAAAAGTTCTTTATACCATACATTCATACTCTCTATTCTACCTGAAATATTAGTGTTATTAATTAAGGTACCTGCAAAAGTATATGTTTTCTTCGAAAATGTAGTATTCATACCATATGATACAGCCCTTGCTATACTATAAGCGGTTTTAATTTCTCTACTTATCATTTCTTCTTCCATCTTTCCTAGCAAATATACTGCAAAGCCTTTTCCCCTGTATTCCGGTAGTGTACCAAAGTCTGTCATTTCAACATTTAAATTATTTATGTCCATTTCTGAAGAAGATACTGCTATGAGTCTATCACCGTCCCAAATAGTAAAATATATAACATTATCTCTCATGGTTTCTAAAATATACTCAGAATTATATATTGGAAATGGATATGTTTCAAAAATCTTTTTATAAAATGATGCAATATACTCTGCATCATTTTCTTCTGCTTTTCTATAATTAAAATGTTTTAATATACTACATATATTCTTTTCATTACTTTTTTTCATTGACTCATTTAAAACATTTTTAATAACTTCTTTATCTTTTTCTTCTTTCCTGTCTATAGAAAAATATTTAGCTACAAAAATGCCTTCTTCTGTACCATTATAAAATTTAGGGACTATGGCTTCTACAGAATATCCTTGGTTTAAAAATAATAATTTTGAATTTAAAGGTATTTTGGCAATGATTTTAGTATATTTATTTTCTCTTGCTATTCCTTCTAAAATATCAACGATATTATAGCTGTCATCTTTGTGCATTTTCATTAAATATATTCTATTATTTTCTTTATCATGTTGAATAGTTGACTTACCTATTTTGTTTGTTATGTTATTCATTAACTCGTCTCTCTATTCTTTCATTGTTATTTGGTGTAAATGAAATAGTATCATCATAATCTGAAAGTAATTTTTCAACACCTACTACTTTTATTTCCTTATTATTATCCACTTTTAAAGTTAAATCGCATTCGTCGCAATTTAAATCACATGAAGTAGTTTTATAATTATCTGGTTCTTTATAGGTTGTTATTACACCTTCATAATTTCTTAAAATGACTTTATCATTAGACCAAGATACTAAGTAATTTGGCATTACTGGAATTTTCCCACCACCTCCTGGTGCATCAACAACAAAGGTAGGGATTGCAAAACCGCTAGTATGCCCCCTAAGAGACTCCATAATTTCAATTCCTTTTCCCACTGATGTCCTAAAATGTGATAGTCCTTCTGACATATCGCACTGATAAATATAATAAGGTCTTACTCTATTTTTCACTAATTCTTGAACTAATTTTTTCATAATATGTGGACAATCATTAACCCCTGCCAATAATACAGATTGATTTCCAAGAGGTATACCTGCATCAGCTAACTTTCTTAATGCTTCTCTTGAGGAATCTGTAATTTCTTTTGGATGATTGAAATGTGTATTAATCCATAAAGGTTGATGTTTTTTTAGCATATTAATTAATCCATCAGTAATTCTATAGGGCAGTACCACTGGTACTCTTGATCCTATTCTTATTACCTCAACATGCTCGATTGCACCAACCTCTGTTAAAATCCAATCCAGATATTCATCAGGTAATAAAAATGGGTCTCCTCCCGACAATAATACATCTCTTACCTGTGTATTTTTTCTTATATACTCAATACCCTTTTCTATAATTTCTTTATTTGGAATGTGATCCTTATCTCCTACTTTTCTTTTCCTTGTACAGTGTCTACAATACATGGCACATACATTACTGATATGAAATAGCACTCTATCTGGATATCTATGAGTAATCCCTTCCACAGGACTATCTTCATCTTCTCCCAAAGGATCTACCATATCATATGTGCTAATCTTAAGTTCTTTTTCACTCGCAACTGCCTGTTTAAAAACAGGATCGTTTTTATAATTATTAATATCTATTAAAGATAAATAGTAAGGGGTTATTGCCATAGGGAATTTCTCTATGGTTTTCTCAATGTTTCTTTTATCTTGAATATCTAAATCAATTCCTAACAACTCTTCCAAAGTATCTATATCTTTTACTGTATGACTCACTTGCCATTTCCAATCTTTCCAGTTGGAGTATTTGTATTCCCAAGCACTGCTATTAATTTCTCTTAATTTTCTTTCTATAATCATACTCTTCTCCTTTTAAATTACATATTTTGTAGCTTTACATGTAACAACTTTATATTAACATATGAGTTGTTACATGTAAAGTTTTTCATACTTTATCTAAAGAGAAGTGCGAGAATAATAATATATTTAATAGTTTCACATAACAAAAAACACGCATAGTATTTTACTTTGCGTGTTTAAAATATTTTAATTATTATTCAGCTTTTACCGCTTCAGTTTCAGTAGTAGTAGTAGTAGCTTCATCTTCAATTTCTTTTTCAATTACTAAATTTGTTACAGCTGCATATACTTCATCTAATTTATCATGTGATTTTATACTTTCATCTAAATTCAACTCTTTAAAAGTAATTGTATCTCCTGCATTTTTTTGAGACACGTCCACATGTATTACTTCTGGAATTAAATCTATCTTTCCTAAAACTTCTGCCTCTTGTTTGTTAACATTAAGCTGTAATTGTTTTGATACTAATTCCTCTTCTCCCTTAAATACAATAGGAACTTGTAATTTTACATTTTGATCCTTGGACACAAATTGTATATCTATATGTACAATTTTATTTGTAAGAGGTTGTCTCTGAATTTCTTTAATAAATCCAGATTTCTTTTCATCTCCAAATTGAATTCCTAATTTTGCATTCATTCCATGTTTTGAAAGAATTTTTTTTAATGCTATCTCTTTGACTTTTATAGATTCAGCTTTTTCAGACTTACCTCCATAAACTACACCTGGTACAAAGCCCTCTTCTCTAAATTTTCTTGTCTTGTTCACTCTTTGTTCTACATCTAAAATTATTTGTTCCATGATAAATCACTCCTCTTAGCCTTCATAGACCATTTTTAATGTTTGAATCGCTAGCATCCGTAAGAGCTTTATTAACCTCTGATTCAACTTTTACTAAAGTAGTTGATTGTAATAAATTTAAGTTTCTTACTCGTGCGGGTATAGTTAGTGATTTAAATATCTAATTATATTATAACACTGTTGTCCAGTTATAGTTCATTTAATTGGTGATTTCAATATATATTTGCATGTATTAGTAGTTTTTTACACTGTATAAAATATTATAATAGCTTCTCTCTATCCCAGTCTTACTGCCACTTCTCCTGCTTCAGGCTAAATTACTATAAGCTTAGAATATCTTAATAAAAAAGCAATAGTTAAATAATAAATACAACTATTTAACCATTGCTTTTATCCAAGACATATAATTTTTTTACATAATGCCACAATTTCAACCTTTGCTAAAAGCCTGATTTTTATAAAATTTAACTGCTAAATTATACGTTAAGGTCTCGCCTTTTGTAAAAGAAATATGTTGAAACAGAAAAAGCAGCAACAAGTAGAAGCGAGAGTATAACTATAGCAAGGCTTAGACCGTTACCCTCTACCAAACTTTTATAGTTGAAATATTTAAAAGGTGAAAGCAGGTTAAGTCCATTCAGACTATCTGTCAAATCTGTTATTTTAGATATGACAAAAGATACTAGAAGTATCCCTACAGAAAGTGACCCCGAGGCTTTAGGCTTTCTCATAAATGCCGCCAGCGCCGCTCCGATGGACAGAAATATGAGTTGTACGATGAACATACTCAAAATAAACATCCCTATCTCACTGGAAATATCGTTTCCCTTATTATAAGCGTCAACCATAGCCAGCGATGAAACAAGCGTGACAATATTTAATATAATTATATTAACAAGGGCGGCAAGTAGTTTTGAAGTAATTATAGTGGTTCGTGATACTGGTTTAATTATCAAAAATTCGGTGGTCTTGTCGCGTTCCTCTTTTGCGATGATACCTGCTCCAAGCAATACAGCGTGAATAGCAGCTGTAAGCTCAATGTAAAGAAATAACATTGCGAAATAACCAGCCATAGTAGCCACATCAAATGAACCCATTCCCAGTAGTGCTCTAATGGAATAGGGCATTTGCTGAAAAATTTCATTGTTCTGTCCTGAAGAATAAGCCGTATACTTGCCCATTCCACTCAAAATCAGCAAAAACATGCAGACACTCCATATAATCAAGGCTTTCCTGTTAGACTTTAGTTCCCTTAAGAAAATATTCATAATTAAAACCCCCTTTTAATCCAAACCCATTAGCAGATCAGCTCACGGCATGGATATCCTTTTTCGTATAAATGATATAACTTGCAACAATAGCAGCTATAACAATGACTGCTCCAGCTATGAGATAGCTCACCTCATAGCTGGCATTTTTAATGATGTAGGTTATATCGAAGTATTTAAAGGGAGAGATAAAACGTGCCCCGTCACTTTTGCCGGTGGCAATAAGTGCCCCTATAATATAAAACCCGAATACAACGCCTAGAGAGATCGGTAATACAGATTTAAGCTTTGTAAAGAATACCGAAACAAACACTCCTATTGCCAGGAAAATAAGTTGGATAAACAGTAGGGTAAGGCTGATCATAAAGAACAACTTGTTGTTATAATCCGATGTTTTAACAATATTTGCAACCATAGAAGCCCCAGCATAATAGATCACATTGGTTACCAAAAGCATGGTTAGTGCAGCTAGAAGCTTTGAGCTTACTATGGCAGCACGTGAAACAGGCTTAACTAGTAGAAAATCTGCCGTCCTTTCCCTAGACTCTTTTGAAAGGATTGAAACACCGATATTCATTGCTTGGATGGCTCCACAGAGCGTAATAAAACTAAATACCATGGAATAAAACCCCAGGATAGAAGTAATATTGTCAAGTGAAATACCCAGCATCGCCCGGACAGACGCAGGGTATGCACCTAGTAGCTTTTTAAAATCTGCCGCATCCTTTGCAAGGCTTGTATAGAGAGAAAAATAAATTATAACCAACGCTATCATGGCACATATCCACATAATTGTAGATTTTTTTAGAGACTTAAGCTCGTGCAGATACATATTCATACCCTTAGTCCTCCTTTGCATAGTAATGCATGAAGATCTCCTCAAGATCAGGCTCTTCAATTGATATATTGTTAAGTTCAATATCAGCAATCTTTTTCATAACTGGGTTAACATTGCCTTTAAATATAAATTTAGCACTATTTCCCTCAATCTCAAGACTACTCACCCCACTGATATTGAAATATTCCTTGGGAATACCAGATTTTGCATCTATACTAATTCTTTTATAATTGTTCTCCTGCAGTGTGCTCATCTTTTCAAGTTTGATGATTCTGCCCTCTTTGATGAATGCAACACGGCTGCACATACGCTGTACCTCACTGAGGATATGTGATGAAAAAAACACTGTAGCGCCCTTTTTGCTTTCCTGCTCTATTAGCTCAAAAAACTTCTGCTGCATCAATGGGTCAAGTCCACTTGTCGGCTCATCCAATATTATTAGTTTTGGTTCATGGAGCAGCCCCTGAACAATACCGACCTTCTTTTTGTTCCCGAAGGAAAGGTCATCTATCTTCTTTTTAAGATCCAGATTCATAATCTCCGCAAGCTCATTGATTCGTTTAGTACAGTCCTTTTTGTAGAAGCTGGCAGAATATTTGAGCAGATCAATCACCTTCATATTATCGTAGTAAAACACCTCAGATGGCAAGTAACCAACCTCTTTTTTTACCTCAGGGTGCTCGATGCAACTCTTTCCAAAAATGGTTGCACTGCCTTCTCCGGGATAGATGAGACCCAGCAGTGTTCGTATGGTAGTTGATTTTCCAGCTCCGTTGGGCCCAATGAAGCCAAAAATTTCGCCTTGCTCAACATTTAAATTTACATCCAAAATTCCTCTGGACTTACCATAATTCTTGGTAAGATTTTTGATTTCGATAACACTCATTAACATTACCCCCTAAATTTTATTTATAAAAAGCGCTTTTCAGCAACTCTATATATAGGTCAAATTCCTCTACCAATGCATTGGTATCAATATTGGATTTGTAAGAGGGATCACGTTTTATATGATCCAACTCACGGTTGCCGAAACCCTGTGCAACCCAGAATATAATTTCCGAAACGCGCTTTATATCCATTCCATCTTTAAGTACCGAAGTATCGATATTATTAAAGAGCCTTTTATAGCCTTCTTCTGAAATTATTTTCATTCGCTTCTCAAGTTCCTGCTTTATTTCCATGCTGTCCTCTACGGCTGAGGCTATAATAAAGTCATATAGCATAGGATACTTTTGAATGAGTTCGATCTTTAGGATCACAATCCCCCTCCACCTTTTTATGATATCAGCTTCCTCATAATTTACTTTATTGTAAAATTCATTTAAAAATATATCTTCGGAATAGTCATAGAGAAACAGGAACAAGTTTTTTTTATTGTTAAAATAGTGAAAAAGCAATCCCTTGGAGATATTAGCTTTTTTGACGATTTCATTTGTGGAAGCGTTTCTATAACCCCTTTGAGCAAATTCCTCCAATGCTGCGTTGATAATACGTTCTCGTTTCTCAGGCTCAAGGTTCATAAACTTGGAAATCAAGTTATCTACCTCCTTATTCTAAGTAATGACCGTATCGGTCAATGAAATTATAACGCCATTGACCACACAAGTCAATATTTAATATAACTTTTTCTTTTTTTACTTATTATCTGATTTAATTGCTCTTTTAGGAATTTATTTTTTGTTTTAAATCAACCCTTGGATTAGCTATTACGTAAGATTATATAACAAAAAACAGAAGCAGTTATACTTCTGTTTGATGATAGATCTACTCTATACTAGCTTCTCTCTATCCTAACCTTACTACCACCAAATCCTGCCTCTGCAGCCGTTACTATAAGCTTTACTGGTACTCTATTCTTTATTGATTCAACATGACTTATTATACCTATTGAAAGTCTGTCATTGTGAATTTTCTCTAAGGAATCCATAACAACCTCTAGAAGGTTATCATCAAGAGTTCCAAAACCTTCATCTAGAAAAAATAATTCTAAAGGTGCTGTACCTTTCAATTGTATCTGAGCTGATAGTGCCAAAGCTAAAGCTAGTGACGCTACGAAGGTCTCTCCTCCTGATAAGGTAGATGCATCTCTCTGTGCTCCCCCATTTTTATAATCTCTTATAAGAAATTTACCATTGTCATCAACCTCTAACCCATAATTTCCTGCAGTAATATCTTTTAGCCATTTACAAGCTTCAATAGATATATATTTAAGTTGATTTGCTGCAACAAATTCAACAAATTTTTTCCCTTTGAATAATTTGTCAAGGTCATCTAAAAGACTTAATTTATGATCTAGTTCTCCTTTGTCTTTTAAAAGCTTCTGCTTTTCTAAAAGACTCTCACCTATAGATTTAACCTCTGTTTCCAGTTTTATTTTATTTTCTTCTAAATTTCTTAAGGTTTCATCTTTATTATTTTTTACATTTTGTATTTCAATCCACTGTTCTTCTGACAAACTTCTATTATCAATTTTCTTTTTAAGACTTTCTATAGTACCCATAATCTTAGCACGGAGATTCTTATACTCCTCTATTTGTAGTTTCAGCTTATGAATTTCTTCTTTAACCATAAAGTTGCCCTTAGCATTATCTATACTCTTAATACCTTCTTCGCTTAAAGCATTTTCAAGATTTTCTTTATCCTTTATAACTCTTTCCTTTAAACTAGATAATTCACTTTTAGTGGCAATTATATCACTATTACATTGGTTATACTGAATTTCTATTTTATTTTTATCCTTTTCTAATTTTTCATATTCTTCCTTTATTAATCTTATGGAATCACATATTTTTGCACGAAGTCCCTCTAGATCATCTATATTTCCAACTTTATTTTTTATAGATTTTTCTTTTTCTTCTATATTTTTATTTTTTTCAATAAGAGTAGTTCTTTTCTCTCTAAAATCTTCCCTTAGACTTCCTAATTCTTTACCTAAATTTTCTTTTATCAATAACCAACTATCAAGTTTGTTTCTTAAATCTTTTATTTCTTTCTGTAAAATAGTCTTTTCCTTTTCCTTTTGAGAAATCTCATCCCTTTTCCCTTTAAAGTCTTCAACTTTTAGATCTACTTTTAATACTGATAGTTGTTTATTAGCTTTTCCAAATTGTTCATCTAATTCTTTTAAATCTTCTTCTACTTTTTTTAACTGCTGCTGATTTTCAATTAATCTTGTATTTTCTCTACTGTATTCAACCTCTAAACTACTCTTCTCTTCACCTAAAGATTTACTTTTCTTATCTAAATCTATCTTTTTAGCATTAAATATACCTACATTATGCTTTAAGACATCAAATTTATTTTTAAGCTCTTCCACTGAAT
Source organism: Clostridium arbusti SL206 (assembly GCF_000246895.1). Taxonomy (GTDB): domain Bacteria; phylum Bacillota; class Clostridia; order Clostridiales; family Clostridiaceae; genus Clostridium_I; species Clostridium_I arbusti. The sequence continues at coordinate 40,957 of NZ_BAEV01000002.1, forward strand.
CACTTTTAAATTTTTCACCCAATTCATGAATTTTTAATTGATTTTCTTCTACATTTTTCTTTTCACCTTTAATATTAGTTTGTGCCTTTATTATTTCTTCTGTTAATACTGTGTATTTTTTCTCTTTACTGCTTAAATCTACTTTTAACTGATCTATATTATTGGATTCCAGTACTGTAATATTTTCTATAAAATGATGTTTGGATCCGCATACAGGACAAGCTTCTCCTTCTAACAATGCCTTTCTTAAGGTATGAGCTATATTTTCAGTTTCAATTTTCTTTATAGAATCCTTTAGTTCACTAATTTCTAATTCCGCTGAAACTTTATCCTTCTCTTTATTATCCATCTGTTTTTTTAAAGCTTCAATATTTGTGTTACTCTTATGTAAATCAGCATTATAGTCCTTATATTTACTCCATTTGTCTCTTAAAATGGATAACTTTTCTTGAAAATTTAATAGTGTATTTTCATCTCCAGGACAATTTTCTACAAGCTGCTTAAATTCTTCATTATACTTAATCAATAGATTTTTACTTTCTTTAAGTTTTTCTAATAAATTTTCACTTTTAATCTTAGCTTTTTCAATATTTGATAATATATTTTCTTTACTTACTAATAAATTATATTTCTGCTTTGATAAATTCTCACAAGTATTTGAAATTACTATACCATCATTAACTTTTTTCTTATATTCTTCAGGTACTATCAAATCTTCTACTCTATTTTCCTTTGCAATAATACTATCATTAAGATTTTTAAGATTTTTTTCGTTCTTCTCTATTTCTGAATTTATACTTTTCCCATTTCTTTCTATTTCATCAATATTATCTTTTAATGAGACCGTTTCCTTCTCTAAATCATTTACTAATTTTTTTTCCTCTATTGCGTCTATAACCTTCTGCTGTTTTATAGTTAATTCAGGTAGTTCGTTTTCCTTCTTGCCTTTAGCTACTTCTAATAAAGATTCTAATTTTACTTTGTTTTCCTTTATAATTTCTGATTTACTATTTAAATCAGAAAGCTTATTTGTTATATCACCAGTTTGCTTTAACGTAGTTTCATAACTATCAACGTAGGGCTTCACCTTTAAAGCACTTTCAGCCAAAGTAACTTTTCTTTCACTTTCATTTATTTCGTCTGCTTTTTCTTTAAGTTTATTATCTCTATCTAATTGCTCCTTTAATTCATTTTGAAGATTCCATAGTTCCTTACCCTTACTAAACTTTTCTTCATAGAGCTTCAATTCCATTTGGAATTTATCACATTGCTGTTTTGTTTCCATGAGAACTTTTGTCTTTTCCTTTAGTGCTTCATCACTGATATGTTCATATCCCTTTAATTCTCCCTCCAGTATGCTTGCTTTTTCCTTTTCCGCTCTAATCTTGCTATTTAACTTAATAGAAAGGTTATCTCCATATTTTTGAAGGCTAAATAATCTCTCCAGCATATTTCTTCTATCTTTTCCTTCTAACTTTAGAAATTCACTAAATTTTCCCTGAGGCAGCACCACAGTTCTTGTAAAATCCTCTAGCCTTAATCCGATTATTTCTTCACATTTTCCTGTTACAGTTTTAGCTCCTTCTTCTAAAATCACTTCATTTTCATCAGTTATATCTATTATCTTTGCAGACCTAGTTCTCACACTTCCTGTTTTACGTTCTCTTCTAAATTCTCTATCTACCCTATATCTTTTTATTTCTCTTGCAGAAATTTGAAACTCAAAACTCACATTTAAGCTATCACAATTGGTATTCATATAATTTGAACTTTTCCTTGCCACTTCTCCATACAATGCTAAAGTAATACCATCAAGTATGGTAGATTTACCGCTTCCCGTTGGACCAAATATACCAAATAGACCTTTATCGGTTAACTTTTCAAAGTCAACACTCTGACTCTCTATAAAACTATTTAACCCTTTTATCTTAAGTTTAATTGGTCTCATCTTCATCTTCTCCTTCCCTTATAATAGATAATAATAAATCTACTACTTCTGGTTGTGGTTCAACTTCTCTTTCCTTAAAATAGAATTCTTTAAAAATATCTTCAAAGGATTTTTCTGAAAAACTATTTATATCTACCTCTTCACTATTTTCTCCAACTATCTTAGGTACAATTTCCAAAATATCATTTTTGGCATTTTTCATTAGCTTTATTTCGTCTTCTCTTATATATCTGTCAGTTGTTATCTCAAGATAAACCCAACAATTCTTTTCTTTGTTTTCTTCACATATGTTAATTGCCTCTTCAATACTTTTACATTTCCACACCTCTATAGGCTTATAGAGCTTAAATTCCACTTCTTGAATATTGCAATCTTCACCTGCTTTTGCCTCTACGATAAAACATTTTTTCTTAAAATTAATTTCCTTCTTATTATAATGTATTGGTGATCCCGCATATCTAGCTCTTCTATCTGTACCCGGTACTACCTGTGGTTTATGAACATGCCCTAGGGCAATATACTGAGCATTTTTAGGAAAACAGCTTCCATCTACAATGAAACTTCCTCCAAGTTGGATGCTTCTCTCCGATCCCGCCTCTTCACTTCCCATAGCAAATAAATGTGATACTGCTATATTTATAGTATCCTCTCTGTAGTTTCTACTTAAAGTTTCAAATAAAGTCTTTATTCTGTCACTATAGGATTTTAATCTTTCCTCTTCTTCGTCCATTGCTCCATATAGAACTTCATTTAATCTCTTTTCACTTGGATATGGCACTGTAAGAATCACAGATTTTTCACCATTTATTTCTAACTCAATAAAACCTTCTCCTGAATTAATAACTCTATGATTACCATATTCCCCTACCGGAACTACTGACTTAGGAGTACCCACCATTATAATTCCATGATCCCTGGCTAAGGGGCCTGCTGCTACCAATCTATCCGGATTATCATGATTTCCTGATATAACTAAAGTTAATCTTTCACCATTAGCAGATAATTTCTTCAGTGTATTGTAAAACATTCTTTCAGCCCTAGCTGGTGGATTAGGGTTATCATAAATATCTCCTGCAATAATTATCAAATCAATGTTATTATTTTTAACTATTTGAGCAAAGTCATTAAGAAATGCCTCCTGCTCGTCCATACGACTACAACCCTCTAAATTTTTACCTAAATGCCAGTCAGCTGTATGTAAAATTCTCATTTATTTCCCCTCCAAGCTGAATATTCATCTACAATAATTCCTACATTTTATTAATTCTATTCCTTTAATACTATTTTAACATCTTAATAAATCTTATCAATTAATTTATGTACAATAATCCTAAACTTATCGTGGTATAAAAAACTCTCAGCAAGTAATATTCATTGATAGAAACTAAAAGAAATAAGAACGTACACAGCTTTTATTTTAAAAAATCTATGTACGTTCCAATTTTTCATTTAATATTAAGATATTTTATTTTTAACTTCATCTTTAATTGCTTTAACTCTTTTAATATTTTATAATATTCATTATCTAGCTCTTTAACATCATCCTTTTTAGCGGGAGCAGATAATTTGCCTATAACTTCTGAAAGACGATTTTCAAGTACAAGTATTTGTTTTTTAATCTCTTCTTCTCTATCAGTTACAGGATTATTCTTTTTCTCAATATATTCTTCATAACTTCCTTTTGAAGTTAAAATCTTGTGGTTTTCAATATATATAATATTATCTGCTAAAGAACTTATAAATCTTCTGTCATGAGAAACAAATATAATGCTTCCACCATAATCCTTTAATACTTCTTCCACAACCTCAAGGGAATCTACATCTAAATAGTTAGTTGGTTCATCTAGTATAAGTAAATTTATATCACTTAATATAAGTTTTGCAAAGCAAACTTTAACCCGTTCTCCACCACTTAGAATCTTAACTTTTTTATGAACTTCTCTATCCTTAAATAAGAGTCTCCCTAGTATAATACGAATATAAGTTTCATCATAAACACTGTCTATAGTGACATTTTCAAGTATACTTAGTTCATCATTTACAATGTCAAGTTCCTGACTATAATATCCTACTTTTAGTGCCTTAGATTTCTTAATTGAACTTTCACTCTTCATAATCATCTTTATAAGAGTACTTTTACCACAGCCATTAGGTCCTATAATAGCATTTTTCGAGTTATTAAATATAGTAAATTCTGCATTTTCAAATATAGTTTTATTTTGAAAGGATTTATTAATATTATTACCCCATATGAGCACATTATTATAAAGCTTATTTCCATCCGGTACATCTAATTTTATCTTTTTTATCTCGCCAGGCTTTTGCTTTATGTCCATATGGTCCAATCTTTTCTCCATATTCTTTATGTTTCTATCAAGACTGGCCTTTGCTTTTTGACCACCCATTTTATGAAGTCTTGCCTCAGAATTACCCATACGGGTAGGTGTCCTTTTTATAGAATTTTCTCTCCTTTTTACCTGTTCAACAGACTCTTTAATCCTTCTTTTTTCTCTATTATATTGTTCATATTCAAAAGCTTCCCTGTTAAATTCCTGATTTTTCTGATCTTTATAATCACTGTAATTACCTTTATATTCTTTAATTTTACCCTTATTTAAATCAAATATGCTATTGCATAATTTATCCAAAAATTCTCTATCATGAGATACAATTATAAAGGCACCCTTGTATTCTTTAAATTTTTTTTCAAGGAATTCTACACCCTGAATATCTAAATTGCTAGTGGGCTCATCGCCAATTATCATAGGGCTATTGTCATAAAAGCCCTTAGCCAGCTTAAATCGGGTCTTTTCTCCACCGCTCAAATAATTATTCCATGTTGTATTAGCTCCAAAAGCTTTAGCTGCCTTACTATTTATGGTGCCCTGATCCTCTTTATCAAGCTGTTCTATTATACTAAAATCAACATATCTTTTAACAGAGCCCTCATATTCACTATCTATTCCAGCAAGTATATTTAGCAGTGTGGTTTTACCTTCACCATTGATACCCACCAGCCCAATTCGGTCTTCTGAATAAACTTTTAAATTTTTTATATTAAGTATAAGTCTATCCCTATAATATTTTTTAACATTTTTACATTCTAATAACAACACAAAAAACCCCTCCTTAAACCCAGAGAGGATATAACTTTGCCAATATAAAGATTACTTATAAAAGTACAATACAAAGTGTATTTATATAATAGAATACACAAATAAACCTATGATAAAACATAGATAAAATAAATACTCTTACTAGTAATAAAGATATTATAAAAGCAACGATACACTATCCACTCATAGGTTTTAATAAAATTAAGCGCAAAAACTCTAAGTCTAATTTAAAGTTTTTAATTATTTTACTAAACAGTCCTTATAAGTGAATTACATTCTCATGACTTCAAATACCTTTACCCTTTCATGTATTTATTAATTAAATTTATACCTTGTGATTTTATTGTAGCATGCTATTGTGGTAAAATCAACAGTCCTCATTCACTTAGGCACATTCAAATAAATAACTAGTCAGTATGCTAGTCTATTTTGAATCCCACTACGTCAACAGAACCCTCAGATAGCTCACTATCTGAAGAACCTATTTCCTTGTAGGATTCAAAATATACGTCGCATCTTTGACTTACTATTTATTTTCATATACCTTATAGCGGTAATAGTTATTTCATTATGGGCATGTTTTCTATCACAATTATTTATTGTTTCAGCATATCTTACCTCAATATTAGGTAATTTATCATTTCTAAAAATCTTACTATTTAAAGACAAAAAAGTTCCTCCTTACTATTTAAGATTAATAAATCTATACCTCATGTAGTAATAATTATTAATAAGTAGACTTGTTTTTAAGTATAACAGTGTTAAAATAAATTATATACAGTAAATACTAAAATACGAAAGGGGGGCACTAGCTTTGCATAGTGTACAAGAAATTTCTCCACAAATATTCTGGGTTGGAGGAAGCGATAGAAGGCTTGAACTTTTTGAAAATATGTTTCCTCTTCCAAACGGAGTTTCATACAACTCATATGTAATATTAGATGATAAAACAGTGCTTTTAGACACAGTTGATTCATCAATCACTAAACTATTTATAGAAAATATAAAACATGTTCTTGCCGGTAGAACTCTGGATTATTTGGTTATTAACCATATAGAACCAGATCATGGCGCTAATATTGAGGAAATAGTAAGACTTTATCCAGATGTAAAAATAATAGGAAGTAAAACAACATTTAAGTTTTTTGGTCAATATTTTGATAAAGATATATCATCTAACAGTATAGTAATAGAAAAAGAAGGTACAGAAATATCACTTGGCAATCATACTCTTAGCTTTTATTTCGCTCCTATGGTGCACTGGCCAGAAGTTATGGTAACCTATGAAAAATCTGAAGGTATCTTGTTTTCTGCAGATGCATTTGGATCTTTTGGAGCACTATCTGGAAATATTTTTGCAGATGAAACAGATTTTGAAAATGTCTTTTTAGATGAAGCAAGAAGATACTATACTAATATTGTAGGAAAATATGGAAGACAGGTTCAATCTGCTTTAAAAAAGCTTTCAACACTTGAAATTAATATGATTTGCTCCGTTCATGGTCCTATATGGCACAAAAAGGACATTCCTTACATTTTAGACAAATATAATCGCTGGAGTCTTTATAAACCTGAGAAAAATGGTGTTGTCTTTGTCTACGGATCTATGTATGGAAATACAGAAAATGTGATAAATGCTCTAGCGAACAAACTTGCTCAAAGAGGTGCTAAGGATATTCGCATGTACGATGTATCCAAAACTCACCCTTCTTATATAATATCTGATTTATGGAAATATAGTCATATGGTAATTGCTGCTCCAACATATAATCTGAACCTTTACTACCCAATGCATACACTATTACATGAATTAAATGCATTAGCCTTTAAAAACCGTAAAGTTTCAATTATAGGAAACCATACTTGGGCAAGTGCTGCAGTAAAACAAATGAAAGAATTAATAGCTTCTATGCCTAATATGGAAGTTATAGGTCAACCATTAGATATAAATTCTACACTTAAAGCAGAACAAGAACAAAAACTTGACAAGCTAGCTGATGACATTTGTAAATCCTTGAGTGAAATATAAAAACTTTTTATATAAGCCATGAAAAACCCTGAATATAATATTATTCGAGGGTTTTTCATGATGTATTTCCTATTTCCAGATTACTATAAACAGTGCATATACCCCTTTGCCTCATCTCCACTGACCAGAAATGCTTGTCCTTTTGAGCAAAAAATAGAGGTGGATGTATAATCAATGTCAGCATTCTTATTATATCCTATTTTCTTTATTACCTCTTCCTCATTGTGACAGATATCATATCCATCAAAAATAAAGTTTATTTTTCCCTTACCTTTTGTTATTGCGGTAAATTCTATCCCATAATTCATAAAGGTAGCCACAGGGCCCCTTCCTATTATAATAACCTTATTGAGAGAGGTTTGTGGAGCTTCAAAAGAACCCTTTAATTTTTGTATATCAGATAAAATCCTTCCCATATAATCTATATCTGCTTCCATTTTAAATCGATAATAGGGTTCAATCAGCACATTTTTTGTATTTTCAAGCCCCTGTCTCAAAGCTCTAAAGGTGGCTTCTCTAAAATCTCCTCCACTGGTATGTTTATTATGTGCTCTTCCAGTGATTAAAGTAATCTTTAAATCGGTTATAGGAGAACCTGTTAATATACCATGATGCTCCCTTTCATAAATATGTGTACAAACCAAATTTTGATTTCCAATAGTTAAATCATCGGTATGACATACACTATTAAATATAATTCCACTATTTCTCTCTGCAGGCTCTAATTTAAGATGTACTTCTGCATAATGTCGTAATGGTTCAAAATGTCCATATCCTTTTGCCTCTGTTAGAATAGTTTCTTTATAAAGTATTTCACAAGGGCCAAAGTCTACCGATAGATTAAATCTTTCTTCTACTAGCTGCTTTAAAACTTCTAGCTGAATGGTTCCCATAATATGAACCTGTATTTCATAAAGTCTTTCATCCCAATTTATATTTAAAGCAGGATCTTCTGATTCCAAAAGCTTAAAATAACTTAAAACATCTTTTGCATTTATGGCGTCATCAAATATAACTTTTGATTTTAGCGTTGGAATCATTTCATAATAAATTTTTTCTTTTAATGAACCAACTCCATCGCCTATAGCTGCACTTGATAGGCCTGTCACTGCAAAAAGCTCCCCTGCAAAAACCTTATCTACAGCTTTAAACTTATTTCCATTATAAATTCTTATTTGACTTACTTTTTCCGGTATTTCTTCTCTAACTCTTAAAGTTCCACTTAGTGCCTTTATAAAGGTCAATCTATTTCCCTGCTCGTCATGACGTATTTTATATACTAGTCCACTAAATTCTTCTTTATCACTGTATTCTGTAAAAGTTAATAAATCCAATACTTCTAAAAAGCTTTCTATACCAACATCTATTAGTGCTGAACCACTTAGACAGGGAAAGATTTTATTTTCTTTAATCATATTCTTCATAGAATTTATCCATAGATTTTTCTCATAGCCATCTTCTAAATATCTTTCAAAAAGTACTTCATCTCTTTCTGCAATAAACTCTATAAGCTCAGAGCTCATTTCACCCTTACTAAGGGCTTCTGTTATAAAACATACATCTTTAGTTAAATTCAAAGAAATTTCTTCAAGTACATCCTGAGCACTTGCACCCTCTCTATCCATTTTATTAATAAAGAAAAATGTGGGTATGCCATACTTTCTAAGCAGTTCCCAAACTAATTCCGTCTGTCCCTGGATCCCTTCTACTCCACTTATTATAACAATGGCATAATCCATTATTCTAATGGCTCTCTCCATTTCTGGTGAAAAATCTGCATGTCCTGGAGTATCCACTAAATAATAAGTTGAAGATTTATAATTAAAAATACCCTCATCTGAAAATACTGTAATTCCTCTTTCTTTCTCTATATTATGACTATCTAAAAAAGAACTTTTATGGTCAACTCTTCCTCTACTTTTAATACTCTTTGTATGATACAGTACTTGCTCCGCGAAGGTAGTCTTTCCAGCGTCTACATGAGCTAATATTCCAATTGACTTATTCATATTTGCACCTCTATAAATTGATTATATAGATTATTATAAATTAATCATAGTTTTAACTCAATTTTATTTATTTTAGAAAGTAATTATAAAAATTGTGATACAATATAAGAATTAAGAAATTTAAAAAGAAATAAGGAGAATATATGAATAAAGACGTATTATTAAATAACACCGAATTTGAACAATTAACTGCATCTGAAATTTGGGAAAGACTATATAATAGAGAACTTAATTCTAAGAAGAACATTCTAGAATACATTGATATAACAGCGGTGCTTAAAAAGGGAACTATAAATGAGGAGAAGATTAAAGATACATATAATTATATTTATAATCACATAGAACAATTAAAGGGTTCAATAAAACCAAATACAATGATGTATCTAAAGAATAAGCTAAAAACACAGCTTGGAAAATATGTTAAAGAAAAGGATCCAAAGCCAGTGAATCACTTTATAGAATTTTTTAAAAAGGCCTATCCTGAAAACACTAGAAGGAAAGATTTCACCTGGGTTCTAATGGATATAAATAGTATATCCGAAGAGCAGATATGGACTACTTTAACATACATAAATAGGGAATGTCTAAACAATAAGCTCACTCTGAATTCTGATCAAAAGAAGGATATAATAGCAATAATAGAATTTTTACTTAATAAGAACAATATTAAGTATATAAATGATCTTAGAAACCTTAAACAATTAACAGATAGATTAGATATAAGTATTGTAAATGTTGGTAAATCATTTAAGGCATATGAAAATAAATAGTAAGTCAAAGATGCGACGTATATTTTGAAGCCTACAAGGAAATAGGTTCTTCAGATAGTGAGCTATCTGAGGGTTCTGTTGACGTGGTTGGATTCAAAATAGACTAGCATACTGACTAGTTATTTATTTGAATGTGCCTAAGGTATATTATAAATAAATTTAGACTTAAATTCGGTTAGAATTAAAAAGCAAGTAATTTATGTATTTAAAAAATCACTTGCCGAATTGAAGTTTATTATTCTTCAATTATTCCAATATAGAAATATAATTTCTATATTAACAGCTGCCACCAAGTTTTTTATTGTTCATGGCCTCTAGCTACTACCTTTTATTTTTAATCAGCAGTAAAATCTAAAGAAGTGGTGCGAATAACCTGAGAAGAGCTTGAAGAACTTTAATGTACCAAGGTCTATGTTTCCATTCATTAAAACTCATTTCCTTACCAACTTCAAAAGTTTCCATTATATCTTTTTTCATATCCTTTAATACCGAAGCTCCACATATCCAAACACCATTTTCAAAATGAAGATTAAAACTGCGGTAATCCATATTTATACTACCTGTTATCGCATTATCATCATCACTAATAATAGTTTTTGCATGTATATATCCTGGATTGTATTCATAAATTCTCACTCCAGCTTTTATAAGTTTTCCGTAATTTGAACGTGTCACCATATGTACATACCATTTATCCCATATTCTAGGGGTAACAATTCTAACATCTACTCCACCCATGGCTGTCAAACATAATGCATCCATCATTGAATCATCAATAACTAAATAAGGAGTAGTTATATAAACATATTCCTTTGCATTATAAATTACTTGTCGATACATAACTTCTGCTGGATTATGAGGATTGTTAACTGGGCCATCACTAAAAGGTTGATAAAATCCGTCTCCAATTATTTTTACAGTGGGTTCATATTTTAAATAATTTTCTTTTATTTTACTTTCAGTTTCCCACATCTGAAGAAATGTTACAGTAAGGCTCCAGACCGCATCTCCCTTTATCCTAATAGCAGTATCTTTCCAATGTCCATACTTGTTATACAAATTAGCATATTCATCAGCAAGGTTAGTTCCTCCAGTATATCCAATATTACCATCTATAATTGCTATTTTCTGATGATTTCTATAATTAATATAGAGTCTATAAATATTTTTATGTAACTGATTAAAGGGAATAGCCTTTATATTTTTACTTCTCAATTCTTTAACTATATTATTTGGTGCTGTCATAATGCTTCCAAAATCATCATATAAAAGCCTAACCTCAACGCCTTGTGCAGCCTTTACTTTAAGTATTTCATATATATGATTCCAAAGTTTTCCCTCTGAAACAATAAAATATTCAAGGAAAATAAATTTCTTTGCATTTTTCATGTCTTCAATCATATCTTTAAACTGCAATTCTCCCAATTCATAATACTTACTTTCAGTATGATTATATAAAGGAAATCCTTCTTTTTCTAAATATTCCGAAATCCTTTTCCTAATTGGATAATATTGCTGAAATTCCAATTGAATTTGAGAATCTCTTTTAAGCCATATCCTTCTATTTGATAAAATCCTTCTGATTTTTTTACTTCGCAACGCCTGTGTACCACTTTGCCCCCATAAAATATAAAGTAAATACCCAAATACCGGTAATAAAATAATAATAGTAATCCACGCAATGACGTAAGTAGAATTACTTTTTTTATTTACCAGAATCAGTACTCCAATCAATCCAAAAATCTCAACCACAAAATATAAATAAACTGATTTTTGTCTTAAATTGATTACAAGAAAAGCAAGCAAAAATATCTGAGCTAAAACAGCTATTCCTACCGTAATAATACGGATCATACTATAGATTTTTTTCGGTTTTCTCATGAAATTGCCCACTCCTTAATACTAAAATTATAACATAATTAATTACATCCCTTTGGTATTTGTAATTAATTATGTTATTGTTTTTAAAATGTCTTTTTGAATTTTATATTGCCTCTTATAAAATTTAGTGTTATCTAAATTAGGTATATACTTATTAGCAACTTTCGCATTACTACTTAATGCTATTTTTAAATTTTCAATATTACCTACTGCATAAGACCCGATAATACAGTTTGTTAGCACTGCCCCTTTTGACACCTGAAGTGTTCTAACTTTACTACCTATTACATCTGCCTTAATTTGATTCCATAAATCATCTTTACTTCCACCTTCAGTTACTGTAATCATATTAATATCAATGCCTGCATTTCTATAAATATCAGTAATATTCAAATATTCATAAGCAATTGACTCCAAAATCGATCTCCACAAAACGTATTGGTCTGTGTCTAAGGTCATATTTATAAAGCTGCCCTTAAGATTTGAATACTCTCCATAGGTATCAGTTAAATAAGGTAAGAAAAATACACCATTGCATCCCTTGGGAACTTTTTTCGCTTCTCTGCTTAATTTTTCATAATATGCATCATCATCTGACTTCTTACAAATATTGTCTTTAAACCAACGTAAGGCCAATCCACCAGTTCTTACAAATCCCCAGTAAAAATATGTATCTTCTAAAGTTCCAGAGTTGAAAATAAGACCACTTCCTCTTCTACTGAGCTCTGGTATAATTCCATTTGTAGAAACACAAAACATGGCACAAGTTCCTGCAACATCAACAGCCCTATTTGCTTCAAATATTCCGTTTCCAAGCATAGATTGCATAGTGTCACCAGCACCGGCACAGATAGGAATCCCCTCATCAAAACCTGTTTCTTCAGCAGCTTCTTTTGATAAACTTCCAATAATATTCCAAGGCTTTACAATCTTAGGAAAATAACTTTTATCTATCCCAAGAATATCAAGCTGTTCATCTGACCACTGCTTGTCATAAACACGATATCCAAGTCCCCAACCAGACATAGTTCCCCAATCAATAAAAGCATCTTCACTACTTAACCCTGCAAGTCTAGATAAAATATATGGAGCATTGTGTACAAACTTTTTCCCTCTTGCTTTAAATTTTTCATCATTGGCTAAAATCCATCTTGCATGCATGGCTGGAAACATACAGCTAGAATCAGCATTGCCTGTTTCGTTTTGCCATATTGATAAATTTAAATTGTTAATGACTTCAACATCATCCTGAGTTCTAGAATCTAAATAATTAATGTATGGTGTAATAGCCTTTCCACTCTCATCTATGCCAACAATTCCACATATAATACCATCACCCATAATAGATTTAACTGAACTTATGGGTATTTGTTTATCCTTTAGCTGAACAGCACACTCCCTCATACCTTTTTTAGTAAGATATAAATATTCGTCAGCATCCATTTCTACCCAACCAATATGAGGATATTTTAGGGTGGTTTGGTTCACTGATTCAGCTATACAATTCATATCTCCATCATATATTGCAACTTTTACGCTTTGGGTTCCAGCATCAAAGCCAAGAAAATATTGCTGCACTTTAACATCTCCTCATTTATCTTCGAATAATTTAATATTATATTTTTCATATTAAATTATCATGTATATATTTATAATAGTAATATAGTATATGAAAAAAAAGATTTTATCAAATAAAATTATAACTATTAATGGCTTTCAATATTCAAAATTGGTTTAAACAAATAGCAATCCCTCAAAAAGTGCAGCATTATAAAATTAAAACTTTAAGAAGAAAATTTTACAGAGTTTGTGGAAACATTTGTTGAAATGAATACTACAGATATATTTAACACCAATTCTTGAAAAAACTGCAAAGGCTGATGCAGTTATTCTCGATTCTCCAATTTATTATCAAGCAGTTACAGGAGCTATGATTTTAATTTTATCATTACAACTATTTCTATTTAAATACTCCCCTAAAAGAATCTATATTATTAGGTACTAATATAAAAGCAGCTGAACAACTTCCTACTGCCGCATGTGTTTTTCCAGTCATTATAAATTCCTCCAAATCTATTCATAGTGCGTCTTAATTATATATAAGATGATACCACATAACTAATTAGGTGGTAAATTATAATTGTTACGACCCAGAGGTTATAGAAATAACTGGAAGTTATTTTTTGCTACTAGCCATGGATTTTACATAGAGTTTACATAATTTTACATAAAATACCTTATTAGAAGAATTTTAATCTGTTAATATAAAGTTAAAATATAGAATTCAGGGGGATAAAACATGAAATATTTTAACAAAAAAGTCTTAAGTCTCGTTATCGCAGTAAGCACTATATCAACTTCAGTTATTGGTTTAAACACTGTTGCTTTTGCTGCAGACACTAGCATAACACCTGTTGTTGACCCATCTGCCTCAGTTGGTACAGTTACTAAAACTATGGTTACCTTTGATGGTGACACAAAAACTACTAAAGGTTTTACCTGGTATACCTCAAAAGCATCAATTAACAGTGATCTACAAATAGTTGAAAAAACCTCAGACACTGCCAATTTTGCAAAAGGTAAGTCTTTCACAGGAACTACAGCTGTTCCAAGTAACAACACTTCAGCTACGCCACCAGCTAATACCACAACTTCAAAACCAGAATATGTGCACAAAGCCACAGCTACAGGACTTAAAGCAAATACGACCTACTACTATCGTGTTGGTGATGCTTCCATAGGTCTTTGGGGTGCTACTTCTACCTTCCAAACTGCTCAGGAAAGCGGTGCCTTTACTTTTCTTGATTTAGCAGATCCACAGGCTAAAGATTATGATGAAGCTCTTCTTGCCGCTTCAACCTTTAAAAAAGCCCTTAATACAGTGCCAAATTCAAAATTCCTTGCACTTAACGGTGATATAGTTGATGACGGAAGTATAGAATACGAATGGGATTGGCTTTTCAATAATATAGGACAGGGCTTTCTAAATACTACTATAGCTCCTATAGCAGGAAATCATGACAACAAATCCGGTGCTTTTGTAGATCATTTTAATCTTTCTGCCGCACCAGGCTCCGATACTACTACAGGTGTTTATTATTCTTATGATTACAGCAATGCACATTTTGTAATGCTCAATAATAATGAAAACACTAAAGTAAATGACCTTTCCAAGGCTCAACTTGATTGGATGAAAGCTGATATTCAAAAAGCACGTGCTAACGGTTCACAGTGGATCATTGTTGATATGCACAAGGGACCTTACACTACATCAAATCATGCTACTGATAGTGATATAAATGATCCTGTAAATGGATCAAGAAAAACTGTTGCACCTCTTATGGCACAGCTTGGAGTAGATTTAGTTCTTCAAGGTCATGATCATATCTATGCAAGAAGTAAGCCAATAAAAGCAGATGGTACTGCAGCTTCAGAAGATTTAATTACAGAAAACAATAAGGGTCAGAAAACTCAATATCAAGTAAACCCAGACGGTACTATTTATCTGATTCCTGCAACTGCTGGTCCAAAGGTTTACTACAAAAATACTAAAATAGATCCTAGTTATTATTCCCTATTTGATCGTGCTGAAGAAAACCACGCTGCTATTTATGGCCAAGATCCTGCTGATAGTACAAGGCCTAAGCGTTCCCAAATACAAAACTTTGAAAGTATTTCAATAGATAAAGATAAGCTTTCTGTCATTTCTTATGAAATAGATCAGAATAAAAACAATGCACAACCTTATATTATTGATACCTTTGGTATTGAAAAACCAACTATTGCAAAAATTACAGAAGATCAAACTGACACTTTACCAGGAAACAATAAGTCTGCAAATTATACAGTTTCCATGAATAACATTACAAAGGCAAATACTTTTGAGACGACTGTAAAATATGACTCAAATCAGTATTCATTGAATAATATTGATTACTTACAGCCTGGTCTTAAACAGATTTCAAAGGATGATAAAAACGGTACATTAAAATTAGTATTTACTAAGGAAAATGGCGGTACCATAACAACTAGTAAAGACTACACAGATTTAGTAAAACTACACTTTACTTCTAAAGGATCTAAATCTAAAGGAAAAGATTCAGCTGTACGACTTTTAAAGGCAGAATTTAGAGGACTTAACACAAAAGCTGTATCTGCTAGAATAAATGATCCATTAGCTAACTTACATGCTAATTCTTTCTCTAAGACGCTTTCAAATTTATCAGCTCCAGGCCATTTAAAATAACATATTTAAGTTTATCTTATATCCTTTAAACTATTTATTATAAAAAATCGCCATAGAAATTTATCTATGACGATTTTTGCATTATTTATTTGCCATCAATAGCAAAACAAATTGTGTTCACAATTTGTTAACATCACCCAAGGGTTTTTCATATATGCCTGAGAAGAAATCTTACAATTCGAGCTTTTTACTATATTCCCTAATAATGCTAATAGATTTTTTAGCTCTATCATTTCATTATCAGCTAAATGATATTCAACCAGTTCTTTTACACTTAGAAACTAACTTGCCTTTTTTAACATTGTAAGATTATTGACATTTAAATCACTTGATATTAAACCATATACTTCCTCGAAATCATCTTGGAAAGCCCGATAAACAACTTCAAATCCAATAATCAATCCGCCCAAGACCCCACCTGTTAATGTAGTAATTGAAAATAAGAGTAACCACTTATCTACACCTATCATTTTAGTTCTCTCTTTCAAAATGAAGTAATTTAAGGCTATATTCATTCAAAGTATAGCCTTATCTGATGTAATTCATTCATTATTTAATATAAATTAATTTGCAAATATTATATCATTAACTTATGTACTAGTATTAATAATTTTTATATTAGAGGAGTATAAATATATGAAATTTTTAATTACCATGCTTTTAACTTGCTAAATTGCAATCATTGCAATCAAAGATGGGATTATTTTAAGATATTCTCATTATGAAATATCATACTAAAGGGAGATGGTTTTAAGTGAGTGAAATAATTAGCTCTCCTATTTTTTCTGTTATGATCTCATTAATAGCTTTTGAATTAGGTTGTGTTATATACAAGAAGACTAAGTTTCCATTATTTAATCCTATAATTATTGCTATAGTATTGGTAATAATTATAATCAAATTGCTAAATATAAGCGTTGATACATACAATAAAGGTGGAAATTTAATTAGCTTCTTCTTGACTCCAGCTACAGTTATATTAGCCGTACCACTATATAAAAAGTTACAACTTTTAAAGGAAAATGTAGTTCCAATAATAGTAGGAATAACAGCAGGATCTTTAAGTGGAATGTGCTCCATAGTATTATTATGTCACCTATTACTTGTTCCAAAACAATTAACTCTATCTATGATACCAAAATCTGTCACCGTACCAATAGGTATAGCTATTTCAGAACAAATCGGTGGAATTCCTGCAATAACAATGTTTGCTATTATGGTCACTGGAACTATTGGTATTGTAGTATATCCAGTAGTATTTAAGATTTTAAAAATTGAAGATCCCATAGCAAAAGGAGTTGCTATGGGTACAACAGCTCATGCAATTGGAACCTCAAAAGCCATAGAAATGGGTGAAGTAGAAGGTGCTATGAGTAGTTTATCTATGGGTGTTGCAGGTATATTTATTGTAATATTTGCACCTATAGTAACCAAATTATTTAGTATTCTTATAAAGTAAATCCTATAATTAACATTATCTAAAATCTTTAGAACACTTCCCTACTACTGGATATGAATGACTAGTTGAAGGATTGCGACGAGCTTTTGTTTTGTATTTAGGATACCACCGATAAAATCGGTGGCATTTTAAATACAAAACTGGCTTATGTGCATACACAGACACTACTTGCCAATATGGTGTAAATGATGCTAATGATAGAAATTTATTTGATTGATGCTTCATAGATTTCCTTAATTGAGTTCAATATCGTCGCATCAAATTCTTCCTCGGTTTGCCCGGCAGTTAATCCTTGAGATAAAGCTCGTGAGAAACTAGCGATTAATCCATGATTACATGCTAGCTTTTTATTTGCTTCCGCTTGACTATACCCTCCAGACAAAGCTACCACTCTTACAACATGTGGATCATTCATCAAATCACTATAGAAATTATCCTCTGTTGGTATTGAGAGTTTAAGCATCACTTTTGTTTCCTTATCAAGGCTTGATAATTGTTTTGAAATCTCAAGTTTTAGAAACTTTTCTGATTCTTTTTTATCAGTGCTATGAATATCAACCTCTGGTTCAATGATTGGAATTAGACCAGCCTTAGCTATTTGTTTACCAATTTCGAATTGCTGCTCCACCACTTTTTTAATTCCGTAAGGATTGGCTTCTTTAATAACTGAGCGCATTTTTGTTCCAAAAATATTTTTTTCTACAGCTTTCTTTAAAAGGTCCTTCAAACCAGTTATTGGTTTCATAATCTGAACACCATCTTCAAGTTCAGTAAGTCCTTTATCCACCTTTAAAAAAGGTACAATATTCTTTTTCTCCCAAAGATAATCAGCAGTATATTGACCGTCAATGGTACGATACATTGTATTTTCAAATAAAATAGCACCCAAAATGTACTCTGAAGTAAATGCAGAACTCTTTATGATGCGTTTTCTCATTTCATGTACTAAATCAAACATCTCTTCATCATTAGAATAACTGCTTTCTGGAATACCATATTGTAGTAATGCCTTTGGAGTGCTACCACCACTTTGATCTAGTGCGGCAATAAATCCTTTACCTGTATGCATTTGATTCATTTGCTTTTCATTCATTGGATTTCCCTCCTTTTTGTTTGAGATTAAATAATTACATCTCTTGCTTTATTATAGTATATTTTTTATTTAATTATAAGTAACAGATCTTGAGTAAATTATTCTTATATCAAAAGTATTATTTAATCTTTTTTGACTAATATGCCCATTTTTATTGAAGTTTCTTCATCAAATTATATTGAAAAAGTACATAGGTTTACAAAAGTAAAATCTATGTACTTTTTTCATGATCTGGTGACCAATTTTTTTTAATTCTTCCACTTCCTCCACTGTAAGGTTACGACATTTTCCTCTATCTATACCATCAATTTTTATTTTAAATCATCTTTAATCTTCATAGCCTTATTAAAATCATCTTTATATGCTGAAGTTTTAGACCATATCTGTTTATATGGAATTGTTTTAGCTACTTGTGGATAAATTTTATTTACAACTGGAACATTATATATTCCTAAACTTTGAATACCAAATAGGATTACTCCTACTAAAACTATTAATACAATAAATTTACCTATAGATGCTACTATTTTTACAAAAACATAAAATAAAATCAGTGCAATAAAAACTGCTATTACCGTATTGGTATTAATACTCATATTAAATACTCCCTTTTATAATATTATTACAATTAACTGTGTTATAAATTATACCATATCATATCCTTGAAAACTTTTAACTTTTTCTAAACACACCTTTGAAATACTAATTATCAATGATAAGATTATACGATATGCTTATAAGCTGTGAAAATTATAAAAAATCAAATGCCATAGTAAATGTTAATATGATTGAAGATGTGAAATATAATAGTATAATGAATTTTAACAGGAAATTTTGACATGAAACTATATTTTTTTAATATATAATATTTATTAAGATTTCTTGTATAGAAAAGGTGGACTAATTGATGAAAGATATTGAGGAAAATAATATATTGAATAATTCACTGTACAAGTTAGATCCTTATAAAAAATTAACAGAAGAACAAGAAAAACTAAAAGAGTATATATTTAATTTCTGCTATACGCATCGTAAAGATGAACATGCCATTTTTTTAATTAACGGTGCTGCTGGAACTGGAAAAAGCCTATTGTTAAGTTCCATATTCAATAGTTTACAGAACATTTCCAAAAATGATCCCTCAAATGATTTGTATCACACTGATAATTATTTATTGGTAAATCATCCAGAAATGCTGAAACTATATAAAGAAATTGCTAGTGAAACACCTAATTTATTAAAGAAAAATTTTGAACGTCCTACAACCTTTATTAATCGAATGACAAAAAATAATTCAAAGGCTGATATTGTTTTAATTGATGAGGCTCATTTACTTTTGACTAAAAAAGATCCTTATAATAATTTTAAACAAGATAATCAATTAGAGGAAATTATTAAGCGTAGTTACATTGTGATTTTAGTATTCGATGAACAGCAGGTCTTGAAATTTAAGAGTTATTGGAAAAGCAAAAAAATGAAGCAATTTTTAGAGGCTGTACCCAGTGAGAGTTATCAGTTAACTACTCAATTTCGTGTACAAGCTAATCATGATATTTATGAATGGATTGATCGATTCTCCCGTGGAAAGTTAAAACCATTGCCAGAAAAGCAAGCATTTGATTTTAGAATTTTTGCTGATGCCAATGAAATGTATGAATTGATTAAGGAGCAAAATACTAAATACGGTTTATGCAGAATGCTGGCAACCTATGATTTTCCCTATAAGCTTGATGGTGAAGATTATTACGTTACCACTGATACATTTAAATTAAGATGGGATAGAAGCAAACCTCAGGATCAAAAGCCTTGGGCAGAACGGCCAGATACTATCGAAGAAGTTGGATCGGTTTATACCATTCAAGGCTTTGATTTAAACTATGCAGGTATTATTCTAGGACCATCTATCTCATATGATCCTGAAGAAGATGAACTAGTTATTAATCCCAATAGATATGAAGATAATGCTGCCTATATGGGCAGTTCTAAAATAGATTCTTCACCAAATGCTAAGTGCAAAATCATTTTAAACTCTATTAATGTACTAATGACTAGGGCAAGAAAAGGTATGTATATTTACGCAATAGATTCTGAATTGCGTAAAAAGCTATTGTCTTTAATGTAAATTAGAATTTAATAATTATTTAATGATAACCTAAAAGAAAACTGCCCTTATGTAAAGGACAGTTTTCTAGTTATATAAAAATTACTTAGCACTCAATGCCGCCATAGTTATATAGTTATAAGGTTGATTGAAATGAGGTAAGAAGAATATATCCAAAAGTTTCAACTTGTCAATAGTAACTCCTTCTTCGATAGCTAAGGAAAACATATGAATACCCATAGAAATATCATAATATGAAGCCATCTCTGTACCTAATACTCTACGAGATTCCTTATCATAGATAATACGAATTTTTACCTTTGCATTTTCTTCCTTAATAAAAGCTGGTTTTTGTAAATCCTCATATTGTGTATAAACTGGATCAAATCCTGATTTTTTAGCAGCTTTTAAATTCAGACCTGTAGACACCATCTTATATCCAAATATACATATTCCATTTGAACCCTGTACGCCTGCAGACTCAATAGGTGTACCACAAGCATTGTGTCCTGCTACTACACCGCTACGTACTGCATTAGTTGCCAAGGCAATATAATTACTTTCTTTCATCACATTACTATAAACAGTAGCACAATCGCCAATGGCATATACATCTTTAACGCTTGTCTCTTGATTAAGATTTACTTTATAAGCTCCATTTGCAATGGTATCAATTTTATCTTTACCAATCTGGCTATTTGGATAAAAACCAATACAAATAATTACCAAGTCTACGTCATACTCACCTTTATCAGTGACAATACCTGTTACTTTGGTATCACCTTTGATTTCCTTAACCATTTCACCGTAATGTAATTCTACTCCATTGTTTTTTAAAATTTCATCCATATCATGACTGAACCATTCATCATAATAACTTGAAAGGCTAGTATCTGCTACATCAAATAATAGAGGATTTTTATTACGACGTTTAATTGCTTCTGCAATTTCAACACCAATATATCCTGCTCCCACAACTGCCACATTTTTAATAGAATCATCTTGAAGCAATTTATCAATTTTTTGACCATCCTGAAATAATTTTACGTTTTCTACATTTTCTAAATCAACCCCAGGAATTTTAGGAATGATAGGAAGTGAACCAGTTGCTAAAATTAATTTATCATAACTTTCAACTATTTCTGCCCCATTTTTATCTACAGCATAAACTTTTTTCTCTTCAAAATCCACATTTTTTATTTCTGCTTCCATATGTACCACCGCTTTTTTAGAAGCAAATATTTCTGGAGAACAATAAAATAGGCCTGCAGTATCATCTATCTGCTTTCCAACATATAAAGCAGTACCACATCCCAAATAGCTAATATTACTGTTTCTATCAAAAATCACCAATTCATTTCCATTATAGTTATCCAAAATAGTGTTAGCTGCAGCAGTTCCAGCATGATTTGCACCCACCAAGACAATTTTACTCATTTCAATCACTCCTTCTATACCTTATAGTATTATGAATATTAATTATTACATAATAATAATTATAATCTTTATGTTAATAAGATACCACAAAATATATCACTTAATCAACCCCCAAAATAAATTTTATTAAAAGTCAGTATTACCACAGGGTGAAATTATTATTCATCTTAACTGTGATTTTCTTGATACATTTCCCCAAAAATCCACGGTTTGTATCTCATATTTTGATTTTTTTGAACTATTTCTATATATGAATTCTCCTAATAATTTTTCTTTATCTCCACCATACTTTCTCTGAACCCATGGAGAATAAATTACTTTTCCATTACAATACAATTTGTATCCCGCTGCATTGTCAGCTGTTTCCCATTGAATCAAATCTCCATTGCTCACCTTACTAATTTTAGCCCACTTGGGTGCATCAGGTTTTCTATTATAAATTTCATGCTGGTACAAATATCTTTTATAAGCCCTGTGAAAACCATTATTTATATTAATTGGACTATAATAATGACTATATGCAAAAGTTATCATATCATCTACAAACGGGTTTTCAAGTCTCATCTGCTTTATAAATCTCTTTATAGGAGCACTTGACCAATTATTATGATTAAAGGTTTCCACGTTGGACCAAAATAAAAGTCCTTTTTTCGACTTTACCACTTTACTAAGAGCGGCAAACCAGTCTCTTACCTCAGTTATATCAAGTCCACCTCCACCTACCGAATCCTGAGGGCAGAAAATATCTCCCTTTTTTAAATTAGTTAGTTTAAAAAAATGCTTCCAATTATATGCATAAGTCTGCGTGATTGAATATTTTGAGTTCATAAAAGGTGATATCATAATTGGCAGCCTTGAATTATTATTGTCCATATAGTTTAAATTTATATTAACCGCATTGGCCAAAGTTTTAAAATCCTTTTTATATTTAAAATTGAGATTATCAACTTCGTATACCCAGTACCATCCATAAAAAGCATTTTTATATTTTTCATGATATTTTTTATATAATTCCCCTACTATAAGGTTTGATTTTCTCATTTGATTATATAGCCATTCCGGTTTTCTAGGTCCTATTTTCCACCACATAATGTTATAGTCAATTCCCAGGAATACTTTAAATCCAGCTTTTTCACAATTTTTTAAACACATATCTACTATATCCCATGACCCTATTCTGCTTTCATTTTCTATTGAAGTCTTATATACTCTTTTAACTTTTTCATTTTGGACAATGAAAGTATTTATGACAATATATTTCATCTTAACTTCTTTTAAATAGTAAAGTTCCCGCTGCCATTTTAAATCATCCCAGCCCATTACCATGTCTGGTTGAATAAATGTGCCAGATGCCTCTGGAAAATCTCTCCGTTTTATTTGGTAATAATAATTAATTAATTTATAAAAAAACTTATTGATCATATAATACCTCTCACTAGATCTTCAATTATTTATATCCTCTATAAAATGAATATGATTTTTCCTACTCCACTATTAACATTTATAAAAAAATAAAGAAAATTAAAAGGCTTACCTAGACGCTTGAATAACCCTTCTCAATATATTATTAATTTTTAAGTTTGACACAAATATCTATCTACTTTATAATTTAATTACGTAGCCGGAAAAAAATAGTAAAAAAATAAGGAAGCGAAAATTACCATGATAAATATTATTAAAACTGCGATTATAACTATAGCAATATCATTTATATCTGGATTACTGTTAGATTATTATAAAAATTTAGCACCTAGAATATTATGTAATTTAGGAAAAGGTATACCTATGGAGATGAATGGCAAAAAGATTTTTGCATACATTATTACTATTATCAACGTATCAAATAAAACAATTCATGAGTTAACTTTAAACATACAAAGTTCACAATCTAACTTAAAGAGTACAGATGCTAAAATAACAAAAGGTTTAAAATTTGATTCTTCAATAAAGGATAACATTTTAGATTTCTATATACCTTTTTTAAGTAAAAGTGATAAGTTTTCAGCTACATTATATGTGGAAAATCAATATGCAGTACATGATAAGCCTGTTATTGTAATTAGATCACCTGAAAATTTTAAGAGGATAGACTCTGCGGGACAAAATGGTATTCTATCTTTATTGTTTAATATACCAAAAGATATAAAGCAGGTAATCTTGAAGATAATGAAAAAATCCAAAGTAATAGCTCCTAATAAAAAAGATAATTTTACAACAGTTATGAATAAGCCCTCAGATGCTGAGAAAACAATAAATAAAGAAAATAGAAAAGCGCTCCATGAAAATAAGCAATCTAATAAGAATAAAAAGGCAATGATAATTATTGCATCAATTATTTTAGTTATGATTATTGGAGTTTTAGGAAAATCTTATTTCAAAAGAACGTATACTAATGCACAAACTCCTATTGGAAATACTATCGTTCCCCAGCAGTCCAATGATGTAAAAGGATCGGCAGGAAGAACAAGTGAAAATAAAAGTACAAATGCATCAACTAGAGGATCAGCTGAAAATACAGATGCAAATACATCAACTGGAGGATCTACTGAAAATAAAAGTACAAATGCATCAACTGGAGGATCTACTGAAAATAAAAATACAAATGCATTAACTGGAGGATCTACTGAAAATAAAAGTACAAATACATCAACTGGAGAATCTACTGAAAATAAAAGTACAAATGCATCAACTGGAGGATCTACTGAAAATAAAAGTACAAATGCATCAACTGGAGGATCTATTGAAAATACAAGTACAAAATCATCAACTGAAAAATCTACTGGAAATACAGATGTAAAATCATCATCAGGAGAATCTACTGGAAATACAGATGTAAAATCATCAACTGGAGGATCTACTGGAAATACAGGTAACTAACGTATCAATATATTTTTGTAGCAAACATAAACTTCTATTTTCTGTTACGACCTCAGATGTCATAGAAATAAAAAAATGAGATGAGATTTACCAGAAGGTAAATCTCATCTGTTTTAGGTATGTATTTAAAATGATTGCTTAAAAGCTGTTGGACTATCCTGAAAAGTACTACTTTAGCTTTGCCAATGAAATATTTTTTATTACTAGTTTTATATCCAAAAAGTTTTATTGTATATATCTATAACTACAAAAATAGAAATTAGTATTGAGGAATAGCAATAAACATAGTATACTAGTATTAATAGTATGAATAAGGAGGGAATTTCTATGGGAATTATGATTGTCGGAGGAGATAATATTGAAATGATAAATTGCCATTTATGCAACAAAGGTTTTTGTGTTATAAAGCATATAAGCGGAAGAAAAAATAATCATAAATGTATTGATATACCTCAAAATGCTGAGCTTGTAATAGTTTTCATTGATTTTGTGAATCATAGATTATGTGAGCACATAAAAAAAGAATCCAGGAAGCTTGGCATAAAGACAATATATTCAAAACGAGCATGGTCCTCCATTGAAAATTTATTATTAAATATTTAAATTTTCAATTGATAAAAAATATGCCTGTATATTAGAACATACTCGAATTTATATGAAACAATTTCTTAAGTCTTTTAGTTATGGTTTTCTCCTTTTAATTATGCAAATGTATCCAATATATTACCATAAGAGTTCTTTTTTGATGCTTGTACCTGTTTACTAGAAATCTGGTTTATGCCTTCAGCTTGTTTCTGATGAATTACAATTGCATCAACATTTTTATTAAAATAATTACCATTCTTAGTATATGATTTTATAGATGCATCAATATTTTTTATTATCTTATCTTTGTCATATACATTTTGTGTTTGATAATGATAAATCTCCGAACCAAATTCCTCCCCAAAAGTTCTTCCTGTTATACTGTTTCTGCTACATTTTACTTCTATGGCTACATCATATTCATCTATATGAATATCGTATTTCACAGAATTGTATCCAGCATCATTGGGAACTTCTAATCTTTCCATAGGAAATATTGGTTTAATAAGTACATGTTCTTTGTTAGATATTATTTTCGTACTAATCACGACCTTTTTAAATTATTAACCCATCATGCACAATTTCAGAAAATTACAAAATATACTTTATTTCACTTTTAACTTTATCTAATTATTTACCTTTTCCATGACCATTATTATCCTTGTCATTACCTTTATTACTACTATCTTTACCTTTATTACTATTACCGTTGCCT
The DNA here is from genome assembly GCF_000246895.1 of Clostridium arbusti SL206. Lineage (GTDB taxonomy): Bacteria > Bacillota > Clostridia > Clostridiales > Clostridiaceae > Clostridium_I > Clostridium_I arbusti. The sequence continues at coordinate 67,223 of NZ_BAEV01000002.1, forward strand.
TTATCTACATTATCATTTTTAACTGGCTTCGTAGTATTAACTGTGTTACTTTTATTTATAGTTTGTTTTTTGTCTTTTACAGTACCTTTATCATTTTTATTTACATTATCATTTTTAAGTGATTTTGTGGTATTGACTGTATTACCTTTATCTATAGTTTGTTTTTTACTTTCTACAGTGCCTTTATTGTTTACGACACCTTCGTCTTTATTATTCACAGTATCCTCATTAGTATCATTTATGGTGCTTTTATCACTATTATTTACAGTGCTGTTATCAGTATTATTTACGGTACCTTTATCACTATTATTTGCAGCACCTTTATCAGTATTATTTTGTATGCTTTTCATTATATCTTTAACTGTTGCGTCCTTATATTGGCCTACTGTTGCCTCTTTGTCTACTTTTTGTAACTTTTGAATAAGGTTAAGCTTCCCTGGTGTAATTCCTAAATTTCTTGCTTCAACCCTGCGGGCTAATGCAACGTTATCCTTTAAAACCTCTGCTTTTTCCCCACTACTTGTTAAAGCTTCGTTTACTCCTGTTTCTGCCTCAGTTTCAAGGTTAGTTGCAATATTTTTATCATCTGTTTCAGATGTAAGAAAAATAACTGTTGAACCATCCTTAGCTATGTATCCATTTTTAACAGCAGATGTAATCAATGTATCAACAGCCGTTGTAACATTAGAACCTTTCACATTTATTCCATTTAATATTTTGTTACCGTCATTATTGTATCCCTGAACTTTTACTATTCTCCCAAATGTGTTAATTCCTAATTCCACACTTGGATTAATGTCTAAGCTAAGATATGATACTGGTGTTTGGTAATAACCATATACTCCGCTACCTCCCCCAATAGTTAATATAACTAGCAAACAACAAGTAGCTATTGCTAATCTCTTCTTTATAAGCAATAGCCTCCACTTTATAAATTTATTAGTTTTAGAATTCCGATTCTTTGTCAGTGAATCTTTTAGATACACTTCAGTTTTATTTATTAAGGCGTCTTCAGCTTTAATTTGATTTAACGCAGATTTAAAACGAGTAATCATGTTCCTTACCCCCTAATTTTTTTTTAATAAGTGCCTTTGCTCTGCGTAAGTTAGAGTATATAGTATTTTCATTTTTCTTTAACATCTTTGCGATTTCAGGCACAGTATAATCCTCATAGTAATATAAGTAGATAACATTCTTGTACTTTTCTGGAAGTGATAAAACCACCTGGATAAGTTCATTTTCAGCTTTATCTTCAAATGGTAATTCCATATTTTCAATAGAATCAATATTCTTTTTCCAAAAGCTTTTTAATACATCCTTACACTTATTGATTGTGACTCTTATTATCCATGCTTTTTCATGTTCAGCACTTTCAAAAGTAGTTTTAGTTTTATTTTGCAATAGCTTTAAGAATACTTCCTGAAATACATCATCAACCTCTGTACTGTTATGTAGATATAAAAAACATATTCGATAAACCATATCAGAGTATTTTTTTAGTGCAACTTCAATTTCCTTATTGATATCAAGAGATGTAGGCTTCATTTTTACTCCCTTCTATACTTAATACGATTAGACAATGAAAATCCGTGCAAAAATATTTACAACTTTAAAAAATTATTTTTAATCAAATTACATTTAATACAGTTTAATGATTGAATATCAGGCTTTTATCTTCATAAAATTATGGAAGCTTATTTAGTATGGATTAAAATATATATAATAAACAATAAATAAGAAAAACTGGTTGAATATTTTGATATATTTTCTTGATACTCAATTGCACTAATATAACAGGCAGGTAAGCATTGATATAACTAAATTTGTTTATAAGACTTTTTAAGATAGGAAATCAAGTAACATCAATGATTTTATGGATTATTTCCCCAATTAAAGTTATAATTAAAGTAAGAGATGCACATATTATACAACTAAATATAAATATCAGATGGGGAGGAGAATTTATTATGGATAAGTTTTTAATTAAGAATACTACAAGAGAACAGAGAGAAAAAATTATCAGAGATTCACTTAACTGTGGCGGAGGCGGCTGTGAAAACTGTTCTGCATGCGGCATATACGGATCACAAGATCCTTTTGAAATGTATCAGCCATATATTGACGGTGAAAAAGAAATTTCTGAAATCAATAATGAATTCAGATCTTCTTTCTTTATTCGCTAAACAGCTGCCAATGGGATTACTGTTAACTAATTTGTTAGAGTGTATATAGTAATGACTTAAAGCCCTTGATTTCAAGAGCTTTAAGTTATTTTTCATGTCTATGACTGCCATCTTAATTAGATAAAAAGCATTCCTTGAAATTCTTGATTCAATATTTTCTTTTAATCCATCAGGCCTACTGAATAGGAAACCTGAACAAATAAATCGTTATCCAGGGATATAGCAGCCGTTATCTCCCACTTTGCTAGGAGATGGAGTGCCTTTTTAATAGAAAGCACTTCTTTCTTACCAATGAGTATCTTACTAATTAATATTATTAATATTATTAATATTATTAATATAAAAATTAAATTAATTAATATACAAATTAATAATATTAATTTATATATTGACTTTATTAATTCCCAAGTGTATATTAAAACCATAATAATACATTAGGAAGGTGAATACAATGAAATACAAAGCCCCGGGCAAATGTCCCGTATGTGGTGAAAAACTTTCCATTACCAAACTTAGCTGTCCAAAATGCTCAACTTCTATACAAGGAGACTTCCAACCTTGTGAATTTTGTCGTCTCCCTGAAGAAGATCTTGATTTTATAAAGGTATTTATCAAATGCCGAGGCAGCATTAAAGACGTGGAAAAAGAGCTTGGAATCTCTTATCCTACCGTCCGTGGTAAGTTAGATGTAGTTATAAAAGCTCTAGGACTAGAAATTCCTGCTAAAGATACTGTTAAGGATAAAGATTTAAAAGAAGCAGCCAAAATGGAAATTCTAGACCAATTATCAAAAGGTGAAATCACTGCCAAAGAGGCAACTGAAAAAATTAAAAATCTATAATTAATTTATGGGAGTGTTAAAAATGAGTGAACAACAAAAAATATTGGAAATGATTGAAAAAGGTCAAATCACAGCTGTTGAAGGTATGGACCTTTTAGAAGCCCTCAATACTGATAAGGAAGCTGAAGCAATGGAAACCTCTAAATCTCTGACTGCAAACAAACCAAATTATAAGTTTTTTAAAGTAAAGGTTACCTCTGACAATAATACAGTGAATGTTAAAGTTAATATTCCTATACGCTTGTTAACCACCATTGGTGAAATAGCAAGCAAAATGACTACTATGGTACCAGCGGATGCCCGAAAGGAAATGGAAGGCAAAGGTATTGACATCACAAGCATTGATTTTGCTAAAATTATTGAAGAAATATTAAATGGCACCTTGGATGATCCAAATATTGTCGATGTAGAAGCATGGGATGAAGAACACAAAGCCGTGATCAAGGTAAAAATATATGTGGAATAAAAGCTTTCGTATAATATGGCTGAAATTGCAGATGGGGAAAAATAAGCATCTTCATTTTTCCTTTCCTGTTCCCTTTTATATCTTTCATGAATTGCTCGATTGCAGCTTGGATTTATTGAAATTTGTATGCTTGTTTGTATCAAGAAGGCATAATTCGTCTTCATCCTCCTTCACTGTTTATACTATCAAAGAGCTTGTACAAACCATCATAGATCTGTTTGATTCATTAACAGATTTTGAACCCTATGAACTTGTAGACGTAACCACTGATAAAGTCAACATATCAATAAAAATCAAGTGAAATTTATCCATAGGAGGTAATTATGACAAAAATATCATTGAAATATTTGTCAATTATATTGACCATTTACTTATTATCAATAGTAATTGATACAATTCATATTGAAGGTATCACTCCATTGCTGATTATGGGATTGGTCCTGCTAATTGTCAATTTATTGTTGAAGCCATTTTTGCTATTAATTACACTGCCCTTCAGTATCCTTACCTTAGGGTTATTAACCTTTATAGTAAATGCCTGGACTATTATGATTGCAGATCACTTTGTACCTAGAATCAATATGGGCGGATTTCTCAATTCACTGCTTGCCGCATTCATTATCTTTATCTTGCATCATTTACTGCTAGATACAAATAAACCAAAGCAGAATTAGAAATATCTTCCATTGGGAATGCTGCTAAATGACAACAGCGAGCCAAAAGTGCTCGCTGTTCCCATGTTAATAATAAGTCAGTGTGTTTTATAACTCCTACTTTAAACCATATTGCCTTTTGGATTCTAATTTTCCATCTATAAAGTTAACATTCAAATAATTTTCGTCTTCATTTGTCCATATATAAGTTTCAGTACTGTAATCTTCTTCCTTAGATTTATAGCTTAATTCACCTTCACCAAGTATTGATTTAACTTCATTATAAGTCATATTGGTTTTTAATTTATCATACATACTTTTTGTTACCTTTGCATTTTTTGATTCCAAATCAACTTGCGATTTATCTATTACTTTATTATTTAAGAAACTTATATATATACCTGTTTCATCAGAATTTTCCCACTTATAATCAGCTCTTCTATCACTAAAATTTCCAGAAGACGATTCTTCATCTCCCTCACCAAGTATCTTCTGTACCTGATCATAAGTCATTCCCATTTTTATTTTCATGAATTTTTCCATAGTAAATTTTCTATTTTGAACTTTATCGGTGTTGTCATAATTTTTATTATTATCATAATTATAACTGTTACTAATGTTTGCTGACTTTCCATGAAAAACACCCATATTTGATAAAGCAAAAAACACCGATATACCTATAGGTATTATGGATAAAATAATTCTAAAGTTACTAAAGTTAAAGGATCTTTTCTGTTTCATTCCACAACGAGGACAAATTTTAGCATCTACCGGAATGTCCTTAGTGCAGTAAGGGCATTTTTTAGTTCTATAATTCATTTCTTTTCCCCCTTAAATTAAGTGGTTAATGCATTGGTAATATTATACTAAATTTTTATGTGTTTATAAACACATGATATCAAAGTTAATGTTTCACTTGCAGAACTCTACAAAAGATTATAATATATACTTTAAGGGGGTACTGTATTATGCCAATTTACTCATTAAGTGATGATTTAATCTTTCCTCATCCTTCTCTAGCAAGAGAGGATGGTCTCTTAGCTGTATACGGAGATTTGTCTCCAGAGAGGCTTTTACTTGCCTATTCCACTGGAATATTTCCTTGGTTTTCAGAAGATGAACCAATACTATGGTGGTCTCCTGATCCTAGATTCATTGTCTATCCAAAAGACGTGAAAATTTCTCACTCTATGAAAAAAGTACTTAAAAAGAATACATACACAATTACATTTGACACTTGTTTTAGAGATGTTATATGTAATTGTGCTAATATAAGAAAAGAAAGTGGAACCTGGATTACTGATGAAATGATAGAATCTTACTGTAAACTTCATAAACTTGGTTTTGCACATTCTGTAGAAGCCTGGTATGAAAACAAGTTAGTAGGTGGACTGTATGGAATTATCATGGGAAAATGTTTTTTTGGAGAATCTATGTTTTCCACTATGAGTGATAGTTCTAAAGCAGCTTTTATTACTCTTTGCAAACTATTAGAGGAAAAAAATTTTATTATGATAGACTGCCAAGTTTATACTAAACATCTAGAAAGCTTAGGTGCAATAAACATTCCTAGAAATGAATTTTTGGAACTTGTTGAAAAAGGGATTTCAATATCCCCTTTAAAATTGTATTTTAATAAAAAATGATTCTTTGTTTACTTTGATTTTTTAGCATTCTCTTTATATAATGTATTTAAAAATTCTCATCCATAGATATATTTAAAAAGTTTACTGCTGTATTAGCAAGAAGTGCTGCTCCTATAGGAAGTGATTTTTCATCAATATCGAAATTCGCATTGTGCAGTGAAAAATTTTTTTTATTTGAAAATCCTACCCCTAAAGATATAAATGCTGAGGGAACAATCCGTGAGTAAAATACAAAATCTTCACCTAATAGCGTCTTAGGCACGGACTTTATATTTTCATTACCAACAATTTCTACAGCAGACTCTTTTACAATATTAATCATATTCTCATCATTAATTAAAGGGCTGTCCCCTATTCGAAACTTGAAATTATAAGTTGCTCCATGTGCTAATGTAATACCTTTAATAACATTTTCCATAATATCTTTAGCACTATCATGAATATCTTTATTAAAAAATCTAATCGTTCCAGTTAAAATTACTTTATCAGCTACTACGTTTGCTTTATTACCTCCATTTATTGTTCCTATAGTTATGACAAAAGGTTCCATAGGATTAATTTTAGAAGATGAAATTGTTTGCAATGACAACACCAATTCAGATGCAACTATAATTGCATCTGTGGCTTTATGTGGCAAAGCCCCATGTCCACTTTTGCCAATAATTTCTATTTCAAATCCTCCTGCTGTTGCATAAAACTCTCCTGTTCTTAATCCTATATCTCCTGCTAAGAGATTTGGATCTACATGCAACCCAAATACACCATCCACTTTAGGATTTTCCATAACACCTTCCTCAATCATTTCAGAAGCTCCACCTAATGGACTTTCCTCGCTAGGTTGAAAAATAAACTTAACATTTCCTTTTATTGAATCCCTTATTTTAGACAGTATACCTGCTGCCCCTAATAATACTGCTGTATGTGCATCATGACCACAAGCATGCATAATATTTTTATTTGTTGATTTAAATTTATGATTGTTTCTTTCTTGTATAGGAAGCGCATCCATATCTGCTCTTAATGCAACTGTTTTACCATGAGCTTTTCATCTCAGTAATCCAACGACGCCAGTTTTCCCAACCCTTTCTGTAACATCAATTCCAAGTTCTTCAAGTCTTTCTGCAACAAGCTTTGCCGTTTTAAACTCCTGTATAGCGAGTTCTGGATTTTTATGAATTGTTCTGCGTATACGAACTATATCTGATTCAATTTCATAAGCTAAATCTTTTATTAACATATAATTTTTTCCTCTCCTTTATCTAGTATTCTAAGCAAATTATTTATAATTTTTTATAAAAATTTGATCTTCCTTGTAATTGATTCATGTAATTTTTAATATATTAAATAGAAGCATTTTTAATTTAATGAAAAATTTTTTTAAATTTGATAATAAGACAATTTTAATCTACAATTAGCCGCTAATCATTTATGTAGACTTAGCAGCCAATTGAATCTATAAAATATCAAATTATTTTAATTCACCAGTATAATAAGGATTTAAATCATTAGTATACAAGTCTTCGGCCTTTATCTGTCCTGGCACTTCAAAATTAGTCAATTTATTTTTTTCAGCTGTCTTAACCCAAAACTCAATTTGCTCAGGTTTAATCCATTTTTGATCAGGATATATATTACCAGCCATATTCTTAACATCCATTTTAAGATAGTCAGCTGCAATTTTTAATGATTGTTGATAGTTTTTATTTATATACTGCTGAGCTTTAAGATCAGCCACTATATATGCTTTTACTATATCTGGATATTTCTTTATAAAATCTTCACTAAATGCACGAATAGCAAGTCCACCAATTTCCCCATCACCAGCTGCTTCACCTATTTTATAACTGGTAGTAAGAATTTTAAAGCCACCATCATTTTTAGTTTTCATATTATATGGTGGATGCAGTATAGCTGCATCTATGTTTCCTTGTTTAAGAGCTTGCTCCTGCTGTAGATCATTCATAACAACTATTTGTGTGTTTTTTACATTTACTCCATTTTGACGCAAAAACTCTGCATTTAATAATTCTGCACAACTCCCTTTACCACTCATAGCAATCTTTTTTCCAACTAAATCCTTTGGTGAATTTATTTTTCCGTCATCACGTACAAACCAAGTCATATGAGTCTTATCAAAATCAGGACTGTCAACCATACTATGTAGTACTATTTTCAGTTTTGCTCCTGCTTTTCTGGCTGAAGCAATTGTTGTAACATGTCCTGAAGCAAACAAGTCATTATCACCTTTAATTACTGATTGAGCTAGACTTACATTAGCAGGTAAAACACCAGTATACTCTGGGATTATTCCCACTTCTTTAAAAAATCCCTGCTTATCTGCTATAATAAACTCATTGAAGTCTGTTGGAGTTGCTACCTTTAGATGAAATGGCTTAGTAAGCTTACCTTCAACAAATTTACCTGTATAAGGCTTACTGCTATCAAAAATTTCTGATGCTGATGATGTAGATTTTGACTTTCCACATCCCACTGTTAAAACAAATATCAATACACTTAATGTCAATACTAAAAATTTCTTCATTTTAAACACACTTTCTTTCTCTTTGTAATTATATACTTTTAACATATACCTATAATTTGTTATTCTATACTTTCTTTTAAAATAAACTTTCAATTTTTATTTTATTTCACCATTTTTATAAGGATTTAAGTCGTTGGTATATAAATCAGAAGCCTTTACTTTTCCAGGGGTTTCAAAGCCAGTAAGCTTATTTTTTTCAGCTATTTTAATCCAGAAATCAACTTGTTCTGGAATAACCCATTTTTGATTTTCAGCATATAAACTTCCTGATGTATCTTTAACATCAACTTTAAGAACCTTTGCTGCAATCTGTAATGACTCTTCATAGTGATTATCCACATACTGCTGTGCTTTAACATCTGCAACTATATATGCCTTTACTACATCAGGATATTTTTTTATAAAATCTTCGCTAAATGCACGACATCCAACACCACTAAGTTGTCCATTTCCAGCACCAGCTGCAATTCCATAGCTTGTAGTTAAAATATTCAATCCTCCATTATTTTTAGCTTTCATATTGTACGGAGCATGTACTATAGCCACATCTATGTTACCTTGTCTAAGAGCTTGTTCTTGCTGTTGATCATTCATAACAACTATTTGTGTTTTACTTACGTCTACTCCATTTTGACGTAAGAATTCTGCATTCCATAGTTCTGCACAGCTCCCCTTACTACTCATGGCAATTTTCTTTCCAACTAAATCTTTTGCTGATTTAATATTACTTCCTGCCTTTACAAACCAAGTCATATGAGTTTTATCAAATTCTGGACTATCCACACTCCCTGTAAGCACAACTTTAATTTTTGCTCCTGCAGCACGTATCGCTGCAATAGTTGTTAAGTGTCCTGATCCAAATAAATCATTATCTCCTTTAATTACTGATTGAGCTAAACTTACATTGGCAGGCAAAACACCTGTATATTCTGGAATTATCCCTACTTCCTTAAAAAATCCTTTTTGATCGGCTATAATCCCTTCAGTAAATCCCGTTGGAGTTGGCATTTTAAGATGAAATGGTTTTGTTAATTTACCATTTACAAACTTGCCTGTATAAGGTTTACTGCTATCAAAAGTTTCTGATGTTGATGAGGCTGTATTGGAAGATGATGCTTTCCCGCAACCTGCAAATACTAATAAAGTCATTACCACACTTAATGTTAATACTAATAATTTTTTCATAAAACAATTCTCCTTGTTTAAATCTTTTATTATTTCCATCTGCTTATTCTTTTTTTCAAAAGCTACTATTATGTAGTTCACAATAAGACCTAGTAAGCACATATTCACAATAGAAGCATACATCTTTGGTATTTGATATTTCATCTGAGTATCATATAAAATACTGGTAATAAAGCTAGCGTTGAGGTTTGTCTAAATAGCTGCAATAATGGATCTAAATAAAATTAAAATTTTTTAAAAGATCCTATAATTAATCATAATGGAATTACCAAACCAGGTATTTTATAAAATAAAATAAGCCAAAGATTTTGAATAAAAACTAATTTTTATTCAAAGCCTCTGGCTTTCCAGTCAACTAAGTTAAATAGTATACTACTTATTGAATTCATTATAAAAAACTTCTTGTCATATGTCAACATTTTATTAATATATTGTTAAATTATTAATAATTCGTCATCTAACCCCTTCAATATATTCCATCTTATTTTTAATAAAACTTATCTTTATGTTCTTCATATTTCTCTAAATGATTTTTGTAATACTCAATTTAGGCGAAATTTTATAGTATATTTCATCTAGAAGCTCACTATTATCAATTTTAAACCTATGTTCTTTTTTAGATTAAGTAAACTTGTTATAATATCAAGTTTTATTACAAATATAATAAAGATGAAAATTATATTGGAATTATAAGCATAATCTAACTCAACCTATGCTATGGATGAACCACTTATATATTATAAACTACCATTCATATATTTTATATTGTTTAAATTTTTCCATGAAATATAATATAAGTATAGAGAACGAAAGGAGTGGATTCAATGAAGGTGGAAGTCATTTTAGATGCTAATTCCAAAGAACCCCATATAGTCGTTTATACAGATGAAATAACGGATGAAATACAGCAAATTCTAGACAGCCTTTCTAATAGACCAATAGATAAATTAATCGGTATTAAAGACAAAAAAATATTTTTGTTAAAGCCTGAGGAAATTTATTGCTTTTATAGTGAAAATCAAAAGGTATTTGCTAAAACAGATACCCATTCCCTATGTGTTAAACAAAAACTCTATGAACTTGAAGAAAAACTTAAAGGAACCTCATTCGTAAGGATATCAAATTCTTGTATTGTAAATATATCCAAAATTAACAACCTGGAACTTTCCTATTCTGGAACAATACAAATTAATTTTAAAAACAATGATAAGGAATTTGTATCAAGAAGATATGTATCAAAAATAAAAAAATATTTAGGAATATGAGGTGATATTATGACTATAAAAAAAGCAATCTTAAGAGGACTTTTAGGAATTCCCATAGGGGTATTTATAAGTACTACTATTGGTCTGGTTATTTCACTGATTTATGGAGAACTAGCTGTTATTCCACCCACAAATGAAGCATCAAATCCTTTAACAGCCTATACACTTCAATATTGTGTCAGCATGGTTATTGGATTTGTATTTGCCTTTGGATCAGCCATATTTGAAGTTGACAATTGGAGTATCGCAAAGCAGACAATTATGCATTTTCTTCTTACTTCTATAGTATTTCTTCCCTGTGCTGTACTAGCTAAATGGGTAGCTTCTGATTTATTATCTATAGTCTTCTATTTTTTAATTTTTATTCTTATATATTTTATAATATGGATTATTCAATATTTTATTTGGAAGAATGAAATTGCAAAGTTAAATAAAAAACTAAAGACCAAATAGAAATTAAACTATTACTTTAAATATATTGTGTGTCTCATAATCCATGTCTATGTATTATGAGACAATTTTTCTATACCTCTACTGTAAAATTTTATTTCTTCGTACCCGTATAAATTAAAATAGCATCTCTTAAAAATTCAGCTGCCCCAGGTTGCTCCTTATCATAATAGGCTGTAAATCTCTTATCATTCACATACATTTGGGCAAGTCCTGAATGTGCTTCTTTATTATAGCTTCCCCATGCATAGGTTAGCCATTTACGATGAAGTTCTGCGGTTTTCTGTGCCAGTTCTCCTGCTGGATCCCCTGTAGCAAAAGCTTCTTTTAAATTTTTTATTATACTATCCCCAAGCTTTTGGAACTCATCATATTGCTCTTTTGTCATATTCTTAAATGCAATATTTGACTCATCAACTTTTTTATCTCCATATTTTTCTCTAATTTCTTTACCATATTTTTTCTCATTACGTTCAATCATTTTTTCTTTGAAACCTTCAAATTTTTCTTTATCAGTCATTTTAATACCCTCCTCTGATACTGCTATAGTTTTATCAATATTGGCAATTAAAAGATCTAATTGCTCCCTTTTTGCCAGAAGTTTTTCTCTATGCTCTCTTAAAGCTCTATTTGCATCAAAGGATGGTGAAGTCACAATATTTTTAACATCTGAAAGATTCACTCCAAGCTCCCTATAGAAAAGTATCTGCTGCAGCCTATCTACTTCTTCTTTTCCATAAATACGATACCCTGAAGAATTGATTCTTGCCGGTTTAAGAATTCCAATTTCATCATAATATCGTAATGTCCTTGTGCTTACTCCTGCTATTTTACCAAGTTTTTGTACCGTGTATTCCACCCTTATCACCTCCTGACAACATAAATATACACCTTTACGCAGCGTCAATGTCAATGGATTTTTATTAAAATTTTTATGCTAAATATTTATGGCTGTATTTCCTCTTCATATCAAACAGAAACTTCCAGTTTCTGTTATGGGCCCAAATGTACTAGAGATTACTGGAAGTCAGATCCTTGCTATTATACTCGATTACTCATATCTAAACAAAATACATTACCAGTGGAATTGTAATAAGGCTGAATAAGGTAGTCATAAAGATTGCCTGTGCTGCTGCTTCTGTATCTTTATGATACTGTTCCGTGATAATAGAAACCGTAGACGCAGCCGGTAATGCAGACATTAAAATCAATAAACCTTGTATCATGCTGTTATTTCCAAAGGGAATCAATCTTGTTATAAAAATAGTTATAAATGGAACCAGTAAAAGCCTTACAGAAGTCAGTAGATATATTTTTTTGTTTTGAAACATTTCTTTAACCTTTGATTTCGATAGCGACAATCCTACCACGATCATTGAAAGAGAGGCAGTTAGCCCTCCAATATCCTTTAAAATTGTTAAAATAATTTCTGGTAGCTGCCATTGTGTAAAATAAAATACCAATCCAAACACTACCGCAATATTAATGTTATTGTAAAATAGTTGTCGTCCACTTAATTTATCTACCATTTGTCCACCTGTAAGCAGCTTTACACCCAGGGAAAAAATCAAAAAATTAGATACAACATTTGCAATGGCCATCAAAAATAAGCCGTTGTTCCCATAAATAGACTCAGCAAGTGGGAAACCCATAAATCCGTTATTTGAAAACATGCATACAAAAATCCAGACTCCTGTTTGTACTGATGGAATTTTGCATACTTTTATAACTGCAAAACCAATCAACATACATAGTAGGTGAAATATAATCACAATAACAAATAACTCTACACTATCAGAGAGCAGACTTTTTTGAAAGGGTCGTATCATGGAACAAAATACCGTAGCAGGTAAAGTCACTTTTACTAAAAAATTGGATAAGTCCGGTGCACAATGATTATGTACAATTTCTTTTTTCCCTAGAAAGTACCCAAGAAAAATGAGTACAAATAAAATAACTACATTTTTAAGAACAATATACATATATTGATTCCTTCTTTCGTCAAAATTGAGGATCAAAGCCTCTATCTGATATGATATCATAGGCCCCTTCTTGTAGTGAACTTCATTCTCCAATGTTTGGTATATACTGTAAAGCTCCTTTGCCACTTAATGAATTTAATAGTTGATTGTACATTTTATCTTCATTAAAATTATAAGCATAATTTAACTTAACTTATTATGATATAATGAAATATAATTGAGAAGAAACAGTATTATTAAAGTAATAATTATATACAATTTTAAAAAACTAAACAATAATTTTTATAGAAAGAGTGTATTTATGAAAGATGATATAGAAATTAATAAATATTTAAAAAAGGCAGAAGAAGCTTTTGAAGAGAATAAATTAATTAAATCCTTAGATTTATATAATAAAGTTTATGAACTTTCAAGTGGTAAAAATTTGGATTCAATAATTAATTTAGCTTTAATATATGACTCTTTGGGAAAATCAGAGAAAGCTAAAGAGTATTATAAGAAAGCTTTAAGTATAGATAATTATGATGAAAGAGCTTACTATGGCTTAGCTACAATATATGATGAAGAAGAGAAATATGAAGAAGCTATAAGACTATACAATAAAGCTATCTATATAAATCCAAATTATCATAAAGCTTATTTTTTCTTAGCAAATACTTACGATGTATCTAACAAAAAAGAGTTAGCAATAGAAACTTATGAAAAACTCTTAAGTTTAAATCCTATGGATTTTTTGGCAAATTTAAATCTAGGATGTATTTATGAAGAACAAAATCAAAATGATTTTGCATATAAAATGTTTTCAAAAGCTTTAAAAATAAATCCAAATAATAATCTAGCTTTGTTCAATATGGGAGTAATTTATTATAAGTTTAATATGATAGAAAAAGCCATTAATTTTTATGAGAGGTCAATTAAAAAAGATGGCAGTTATGAATACAGTTATTTGAATTTAGCAGTAATTTATAAATATAAAAATACTAAAAAGGGCATAGAAATTCTATCCAAAGGCATTAATAATTGTAGTGAAGTATATTTTTTATATTATAACAGAAGTTGTTTTTATGCTCTAATTAATGAAGAAAACAAGGCCTGTGAAGATATAATTATGGCCTTAAAATTATATCCACAGTTTTTAAAATATGTTTTAGAAGATGAAGAATTGGAAAAAGTAAGAAACTTAAATTTATTTAAGGAATTTTTGGATAAAATCAAGTTGAATTCAAAGTCTTTACAGAATAGCAATAAACCATCACACAGTAACTGATATAAAGAGTGTGGGTTTAGCCATTCCTTTAGTAAAGAAATTATATAATTTAAATTAGAACAGTGAAGCAAATGGATTTTTCATCCTCACTTCTTACTAAAATCTTTCCATGATGCATCTCTACAATTGACTTGGCAACTGAAAGTCCAATTCCATATCCTCCAGTTTCTCTAGATCTTGAAGAATCCACTCGATAAAATCTATCAAATAGTTTGTCTAAATTTCCTTTATCAATTTTATCTGTAGTATTGTATACTTCTATTTTTACTCTTCTTTTTACAACAGATAAAGAAATTTTGATGGTTCCTTTCTCATTAGAATATTTCATGGCATTGTCAACAAGAGTGGAAACAAGCTGACGTATACTGCCTTCATTACCATGAAGCTTTAATCCATGCTGAATATCCATCATAAACTTTTTATTATTCTTCTCTGCAATGATTTCAAATGGAAATGCTATTTCAATAACTGCATCACTTAAATTAAAATCAGAAAACGGCAGTTTTACATTATCCTCATTCATTTTAGAAAGCATCAAAAGATTTTTTACAAGCTTATCAAGACGATTAATCTGATTACGAATACTTGTAATCCATTCATTCTTACCAGAAGTCATCTCAAGCACATCTGCATTAGCTAAGATAATTGCAAGTGGCGTCTTAATCTCGTGCCCTGCATCTGTAATAAACCGCTTTTGCTTCTCCATGCTTTCAATAATGGGATTAATTGCTTTTTTGGAAAAAACAGATAAAAGTATAAATACAAGCAAAAAGGTAAGTAGTGCAATGGTACAGGAAATCAATAAAAATGAAACAGCCTGCTGAATCTGAATTCTACAATCTACAAATATAAACATGGAACCATATGGTTCATCTACTACAGCATATTTATAAATACCCTCATATCCACTTTTTTTGCTACTACTCTGTACTTTATTCATATATCTTATTGCATTATCCTGAGTAATAGCAGCAACATGAGTTGTATTAGTTTCCATAATACTACCATCTTTATTAATCTTTATTACAAAATATCGTGTTTGAAATTGAGTTTCAGGATTCATTGAAAAACCAAATTTTTGATCACTAATTGACCCTATTCCATTTTCATACTTTGGGAAAACTCCTTGATTTTCTGAAAGTATCTTAATAGCACCATTTACTTTGTGATCCATCTGATAAAGATTAACCATATTAATCGAACTAAGGAGAATAAATACAACCAAAGCCAGTGATCCTATTGTAATCATAATAAATCTTCTCTGTAATTTTTTAATCATTTGCTTCTCTACTCCTTGTTCTATTGATAATATATTATCAATTTTATGTAACTGTTATCTTGTCTCTAATGTATATCCAATACCTCTTATTGCCTTAATTTTCACATTAGCATCTAAAGATTCCAGCTTTTTACGCAAATATGATATGTATACCCATACCACATTCATCTCAGCTTCTGAATCGTATCCCCAAACCCGTTCCATAAACTGTTCCGCAGAAATCAGACGTTTTGGATTATTCATTAACATCTCAAGCATCTGAAATTCCTTATTACCAAGTCTCAGTGAGGATTTTTCATTTGATAGTTCATAATTTTCTTTGTTAAGGTTTATATTGCCCACTTCAATTAAATTTGGTGTAAACTCAGACTTTCGTCTTGTCACAGCACGAATTCTGGCCAGCAGTTCCCCCGTGGCAAAGGGCTTACTTAAGTAATCATCTGCTCCTTTATCCAATCCAACAATTCGATCTTCAATTTCAGTTTTTGCAGTAAGCATTAAAACAGGTACACAAATTCCTTTTTCTCTTAATTTTTCTAACACCTCAAGTCCACTCATCTTAGGCATCATAATATCTAAAATAAGTGCATCATAATTCTCAGAAAGTGCATAGTTAAGTGCCTCTTCCCCATCGTACACAGCATCCACTGAATAATTATTATGTTTTAAAATGACAACTAGGGCATTTGACAATTCTTTTTCATCTTCTGCAAGTAAAATTCTCATCTGTATTTTCTTCACCTCTATATTCTATTTGTGCTATCATATCGCGAATAGTCTGAAAGTTCAAATCCGTTGAAGCAATTTCATCTGAACATCGTTTTAATTCATCAATAATCATCTTATCATTAGGAATATTTTTCTTATATTTTAACTGGTGTTCTAAACTTGCCCAACAGTCCATTGCAATAGTACGTATTTGAAGCTCACAGTACACTTTTTCAATTCGATTTTCTAGATGTATTGGAACTTGTAAAATCATATGATAACTGCGATAGCCATTAGGTTTAGGACTTTTAATATAATCCTTTTCCTTAACAACCTTAATATCCTTCTGGTTTCTCAGCATATTTGCAATCCAATAAATATCATCTACAAATGTACAAATAACACGAATTCCCGCTGCATCATGGATTTGGCTTAGAGCACTTTCCACAGTAACAGGAATATTTTTTCTTTTTAATTTTTCTTTCATACTTTTAGCTGACTTAATTCTTGCTTTATAATGTTCTATAGGATCTTCATACTGATCAATTGATTTATATTTTCGAATAATATTTAATCTTGAAATCACTTCAATAATTGCTCCTTCTAATAGCACATAAGCTTCCTTATAGAATTCCTGTTCTGGAGATGGTGTTTCACATTTAATGTCATAAAACTGCTGCATAAGCTATTCCTCCTCATCTAAATTATCACTCTTATCTCTTACTGTAAATAATTATATACTTGCAACCTTAAATAAGCCTTAAAATGTTAAACAATCAGTTAAAACACTTAAAAGCAATAGGAGATAACTGGCCGTTATCTCCTTGCTATAATACTTCTAATATTTCTATTGTATATTTTTCACTTGGAGCATTAACTTCAACTACCTCTCCAGCTTTTTTCCCTTTCAATGCTTTTCCTAAATCTGATTCTATACTTATAAACATATTTTCTGGATCTGAATCCATAGTAGTTACTAATGTTACAATAGCTTCATCTTCATCTTCTATAAATTTAATTCTAGCTTTTCTATTAATGCCCAATGCTGATTCATCTAAATTTTTATCATCTATTACAGTTGCGGTTGAAATCATAGTCAATAAATATTGAATTCTATTATCATTTTCTCTATAGTTTGCACAAGCTTCTTTATATTCTGCATTTTCTGATCTATCACCATGTGCTGCAGCTACTAATTTTTCCTTTGCTATTTCAGCTCTCCTTACGGTCATTCTATATTCTAATTCCTCTTTTAATTTATTAATATTTTCTTCCGTTAGTGTATTATTCATAAAAAACTAACCTCCATGATTAAAATCTTTATACATTATATTTACACTTAAAATAATTATATACTGTTTTTTAGTTTTTTAAACTAATTTTATAAAGTACACCCTTAAATAATTCTTAAAATAATATAATTAAACTAAATAAATATTCTCATATATATAATTATATTATTTTAAAGTCTTATTACAAATCTTTCTTAACTTTTCTCATGATGATATAATAAAATGTAAAAAATCGATTATATACGTTTCCTTAAACGATTTCAATTACTTATGCATTATATTTACAATTTAGTTACAATTAATTCATGATTTATTCATACATTATAACGATTTCGGTGCTTTCCTGCTTTGAATTTTTGTTGAAAATAGAATATTATAATAATATAAAGATTAATTATATAAGGAGGAAATAATTTATGAAAAAGTTATTTAAAGAGATATTTAATTTAGAGAATTTAAAAAGATCTTTGATAAACAGTGCATTAACTGAATCATACGATCCATCTTATTATTCATTTTTGAGTGGTATTATTAGAGATATGGATGCAAAAAAGGATAGTAAAAAAATACAAAAGGTTGCATAGTTTTTATTTACATTACAATAATACTACTTGGAGAGTAACAAATATGGATAACAAAATAATAAACAAAGACAAGACTCTATGGTTTTTATTTATAAAAATTATGAAGTCTTGTCTTTATTATTTATAAATCATTCATATTATTTCTCCATAATAACAACATTATGGTTCCAATTTGATATCAAAATATTTACATATTTCATCTATCTCTTTTAAAGTATTATCATTTACAGGAATACCATTTCTTATCTTATCCTCATATGACTCTATTTCCTTCTCGCCATGAATATATATTCTCTGCTTTCCCTCTGCTTTTTCAGATGCTCTGATTTCATTCAGGTATTCTGAAAAATTTTTCTCAATTGCTTTTTTATCTCCAAATATACCATAGTCAATTGCAATAAAGGAATGGCATGTACCAGAAATATCCTGTGTATGGACATAGTTTCCAGTTAAACCTCCTGATAAAATTCCTGTAAACAATTCAACTGTAAGTGCAAAACCATAACCTTTATGTCCTCCTGTTATCTCCTTTGATCCTCCCAGAGGTACTATTCCTCCCCCCTTCTTATTAGACAAATTATATAAAACCTCTTTTGCATTGGAGGTATCCTCACCAGCTGAATTAATTGTCCATCCTATTGGAAGTTCCTGATTTTTTTTATTATAAACTTCTACTTTCCCCATGGTTATAATACTTGTTGACATATCCATTAGAAAAGGATATGGGCTGGCTGGCATAGATATGGCAATAGGATTACTACCCATCATAGCTTCTTTTCCAAAAGTCGGCACTGTAATTGCCCCAGAATTGGTCATAGAAATTCCAAGTAAGCCTTCCTTTTCTGCCATTCTTGCATAATATCCTGCTATACCATAATGATTGGAATTATTCACTACAACTATTCCAATCCCCACATTTTTCGCCTTTTCTATTGCCATATTCATGGCTTTTCTTCCGGCTATCTGACCAATACTTTGCCTTGCATCTATAACAGCTGATATTGGTGTCTCTTTAATTATTTTTATTTCAGAATTTATTTCAACCATTCCGCTTTTTATTAATTTATAATATAAAGACAATCTCTGTATTCCGTGAGATTCGATTCCAAACAAATCCGCCAATAGAAGTACATCTGTTATGTATTCACTATCCTCTTTATTAAAACCAAACTTTTCAAATACTGTATTGCATAATTTTTTAAGACCTTCATATCTATAGCTTTTATAACTCATGATTCTCATCCTCCAATTACAATGTTCTTCAATATAAATAAAAAAGACCAGAATTATATCCTAAAATTAGAACATAGTCCTAGCCTCCAGTTTACTGGTCAACTTGAAAAAATTATTATTAATTATTCTTTCATTGTAAATCTTCTATCTGGGAATATGGTATTACACAAGAATGTTTTTGTCAATACTAAGTTTCATGCTTTTTCCGCGCTGTCCCTGTGATGAGAACCTCACCTAATTTTTTACTAATATGATTAACTCCCAATATTGATTTATCTACATTTTTATCATCTATTACAGTTGCTGTTGAAATCATAGTCAATAAATATTGAATTCTATTATCATTTTCTCTATAGTTTACGCAAGCTTCTTTATATAAAAATTACTCAGTACTCAATGCCGACATAGCAAGCATAAACTTCCAGTTTCTGTTATGGTGTCAGTCCTTATGTTGAGGGCTTGCCCGAACTTGTTACTTTCAAAATCAAATCACACAAATTAATATATACCATTGACTTTTGAATAAAAACTTCTTTATCAGAATTACTAATCATCCGCCTATTCCCTATATTACTTGATAATATGATAATAATTTTAAAAAGTTATAAATATCTTAGGAGTAGAAAAGTTTCTAGGATATTTTGTGGATAATAAAATTATAAACTTGCTAAAATGACAGGTATACGTGAGCATCAAGGTAAATCAGGATCAAAATATTCAAGTATTACATCCGCTTCATTATTACACTCTAAATTATTTATACCCACAAGAATTCCTCCAATTATTTTAAAAAACTTTTATTAAGCCACTTAGATTCATCAGAACTTGGTAAAGTTATACTTTTATCTATATCTCCAAAACCTTGTAATATCTTCACCGCATTATTTAATCCTTCTTCATTTACTTTAAGTGACAAATCCCATTGATTAATTTTTTGTCTCCAGGTGGAATCACGCTCCCTGATATAAATATTCTAGCTTCATCCTCATTAAAATCAACATCAATGATAGTATTTGGTTGAATTCCCTTTATCTCAGTTAAAAGATCTTCTAAAAGATTAAGAAATTCTTTTCTATCAAGATAATATCCTGCCTGAATAACTTCATAAGAATCTTCCCAAGAAATAAGTGAATTTTTTTCAGCTTGATAATTATAAATTTCTTTAATT
Source organism: Clostridium arbusti SL206 (assembly GCF_000246895.1). Taxonomy (GTDB): domain Bacteria; phylum Bacillota; class Clostridia; order Clostridiales; family Clostridiaceae; genus Clostridium_I; species Clostridium_I arbusti. The sequence continues at coordinate 87,967 of NZ_BAEV01000002.1, forward strand.
GTATTTCTTGTCTTGTTATATAAATTTATAGCTTCAATAAGCTTTTCATCATCTAACTTAATTCCTGCAAAATCTTCCAAACGTTTTGTAAAGTACTCCACTTCTTTCGTGAAATAAGTTTTTGCTTCATCCCAGTGGAAATTTCGTGGCACACCAAGAATAATTACTTTCTTCTTAAAAAAGAATTCCAAAACCTCTGCTGTACGAAAAGCTTGAAGACAAGTTGCATCAAAAGCTACTAAATCTATATTCTGAATATATGGATCTTTATTCTCTGCAAAAAGTCCAACAGTTTCACGGACAAATACACAATTTTTAGTGGAAATATATCTTGACCCTAACTCAACTAATCTATCATCTCCACCAGCACCAATTCTTATAGGAATAATGCCAAGAGCATATATTACTTCTTCAGGTATATTATACCCTGACCATCCAATCACCTTTGCTCCTTCATCTCTTGCCTTCTTAAGCTCCTTTGGTCTTTCTTCAAGCCTTTTCTTCTTATTTCTAATATTTTAATTGTCATTTTTTTTACTCCTTTTATACGTTTTTTCAGCTATAACTGCCGCCCCAATAGCCCCTACAAGTTGTGGATCTTTTTCTGGTTTAGCTATAGTTATATCCAATACATCCTCCAATGCCTTTCTCATACCTACATTTTTAGCTACTCCTTCTGAAAACATACCACTTATTCTGTTCGCAATGGCATGATGAATACCTATTATTATGTTTTCGCCTTTCTCTCCTCTAGCTAAAAGTGATACTGTTTCAGATTCTGCAAATACTGTACAAGTACTACTTACCGGTAATACCTTTGTAGCTTTAAGTGCCAAAGGTCCTAGCTCTTCTAAACTAACTTTAAAAACATTAGACATTACTTCAAGAAATCGTCCTGTTCCTGCTGCACATTTATCATTCATAGCAAAATCTGTAACATTTCCATTTTCATCAAGTCTCATTGCTTTATAATCTTGTCCACCCATATCTATGATTGTTCTAGTTTTGGGATGAAGATAATGTGCTCCTTTAGCATGACATGTAATTTCAGTTACAGCCTTATCAGCATATGGTGCCGATACTCTTCCATATCCAGTACCAACAATATACTTTAAATCTTCTCTTTTTAAACCTGCGTCTTCTAAAGCAAGTTTAAGTCCATTCAATCCATTTTCTTCTGAATTAATACCTGTAGGAATTATACTTGATCCTCTTATTTCTCCATTTACAATTATTACAGTTTTTGTACCAAGTGATCCTACATCTACTCCAGCAAAAGCAACTACATTTGACATTAAAATCTCTCCTTTTATTATTTATTATTTATTATTTATAATTAAGCTTTAAGCTTTAAATGTTAGCATATTAATAAGAAATGTTGACTTTCCACAACCACTTAAACCAACAATTGTTACAAACTCTCCAGGGCTAATATCAATACTTACCATATTTACTGCTTGTGTTAATTCTCACGTTTTATTATTTTCATAGTTTACAACAAGATCTCTTACTGATAGTTTTGACTTCTGAACTAAACTCTCATCTAAATTATTATTTATTGGAGAACTGTATCTAGTGTCTTTAACTTTTCTATACTGAACCATGCTCTTTCCCCCATTTTATATTCTAGTAACTCATAAATTTTTAAGATTTAAAATTTGTATGTTTTTAATGCTTAAATTCTTATATTTTTTCTATTAAAAAATCGTAAAATAAAATGTATGATATAAAATTTTAATATAAAAAGAGGCTCAATATTTCATACTAAATAAATTAATATGGAATATTGAGCCTCTTATATATTAAGTGAGCTTAAATATAAATATTTAATAGAAAATAGCTATAAAAATATTGGTTATCTAGGTAATATGAGTAGGTTTAGAAACAAAGAAATGCTTATGGGCATAATTACCTGTTTAGAAGATCACAATATTAAAATAAAAAATGAGTTTTTTATAGATATGAGAAATAACTACAAAGATAAAATTATTAAATTATTCTACAAAGAGGATAAACCTACTGCAATTATATGTGAAATGGATTTTGCTGCATTAGAACTCATAAAGATTTTATATGATACTAATATTAAAGTACCAGAAGATGTATCTATTATAGGCACAGAGAATACACAAATTTCATCATTATCCATACCTTCTTTGACTACTGTAGATTTAAATATTGAGTATTCCTGTGAAGTTGTTATAGATTTATTATTAAAGAAAATTAACACTCCCTGTAAACCTCAAGAAAACATTGCAATATATACTTCTTTAATTAAAAGAGATTCTGTAAGAAAAATTTAATTCTATATATTTTTGAGAGGGGCTGCCGCATTAGCATATTTTTTTATGCTAATGCGACAGCCCCTACTAGATTCTATTCCATCACTCTCTGGATATATACTATCTTTTATTTACTAATGAATCAGGAACGCTTTCCTTTCCCTGACCGTAATAATCAAATATTCTAATCGCCTGCTCAATCTGAGCATCAGTCATCATAGCAACATCATTGCTCATAGACTTAGCTATGCAGTAAGTTTGCGCAGCCTCTTCTAAATAAATACAAGAATATAAAGCTTGTTTTAATGAGTTACCTACTGCAATTACACCATGATGTTTTAAAATTACAGCAAGTTTTCCTTTTAGATTTTCAACTGCTTCTATACCCATTTGTTCACTTGCAGCTGATGAAAAAGGGCATACATTAACTGAGCCTTTTGTTGCATTGGCAAGAGTAGTTAAATTGCATTTAAATTCGTCCTGAACTAAGCCTAATGCAGTTGCATAAGGTTGGTGTGTATGAATAACAGCCTTAACCGCTGGCATATTATTGTAGATATATAGAAGTGCCTTTGTATCCACTGATGCCTTTCTATTTCCCTCAATAACTATTCCAGATAAGTCCATTAAAATAATATCATCTATTACTAAGTCCTCATATATCATTCCTGAAGGAGTTACTAAAACTCTGTCTTCATCAACCTTGCAACTTACATTTCCTCCTGAAAGTGCAATTAGTCCATATCTATCAAGCTTCATACCTGCCTTAATGACTTCTTCTTTTTCTTTTTTATACATCTTTCTTTCTCCTTTCCTCATGCATTGCATTATTCTTTTTTATATTTGCTTTCAGAGAATTAGGGTGTACAATTTCCTCGACTTCCAAAAGACTTTTCCCTAAATTTTTATAGTCATTATATGCTTTTAAATCTATCCAGTACCTTCCCTTAAATAACGAAGCCTTATTCACTCTTATATACATTTTTGCTGCCAATTGTTGTTCTTTAATCTTAAAACCTTTTAAATCTTTTCTATAGTAAACATGAGATTTGTGGAAAGCTGAAAAGCTTATTATATTGTTGTCTATTACTATCTTTTCAGGATAACTGACAGCCATAAAATTAGTGATTATTGTGTATGCACATAAAAAACATATAAGCATCCATAGATATTTCATAGATGAGCCTCTGCTTATGTTATAAATTCCAAATACAAATACAATTGCTGCTAGAACTCCAGCATAAAGCACTCTGATTAAAAATATTTTTTTATTAAATAAATATTCTTTACTCATGTTTCCTCCACCATTCCTTAAAAGACTAAAGTATTTATATTATTCAGCCTGATTTAGTTCTATAGCTTCCTTTAATATTCTCCTTCTATTAATTAATGCTAATCCTACAGCAATAACTGCGACTATACCCATTCCAATCCATCCAAAATTATTTAAACGTACAATTACCCAAGTTAAAGGATTTGCGCCATCACAGATACTTGAGATCTGTGTAGCACCTGAAGGCATTGTATATTTAGCATTGATAGCTGCAGTAGTTATTAATGGAGCTAAATTAGTAGAAATCAGTAAACCAGCCGCTAATACAACAACACCGTTTATTAAAGCTCTGAATCCATTACCATTAACTAAAGGTGTAATCAAAACGAACATCCATGGTATAACTGCTAAATCTGCAAATGGAAGAACCTTATTTCCAGGAAGGATCACAGCCATAAATACTGTTAGAGGTACTAATATAAGCGATACAGAAAGTGTTAAAGGGTGTCCTACCCCAATTGCTGAATCAAGACCTATAAACATCTTTCCTCTATTAGAAAACTTCTTATTTATAAATTCAGAAGCAGCATCAGAAATTGGAAGTAAGCCTTCCATTAATAGAGAAGCCATCCTAGGAATAAGAACTAATACAGCTCCCATGGTAATTCCAAGTTTAAGCACATCGCCAAAGCCATAACCTGCTACAATACCTATAATAGCTCCTAAAGCAGTACCTATAATTATTGGTTCTCCAAATACACCAAATCTTTGCTGTACCTTTTCCATGTTAATATCTATATCTCTAACACCAGGGATTAAATCAATAATCTTATTTATTACTATAGCTATTGGTGCATATGCTCCTGTAAATCCATGAGGAAGTGATACGCCTGGTAAGCCTAGAGTTTTCTCAACTCCTGGAGCTGTATAATCACCAATCACCATGATTATTACCATATTTAGAACAGCAGCCACTAAACCCATAGTCTGGCTTCCAGTTACTATAGCGACAAGTGCTCCGGTAAATGCAAAGTGCCAATAATCCCAAATATCAACATCTACTGTCTGTGTTGTATTAGTTACTAACATTACAATGTTTACAAGCAAACAAACTGGTATTATTACCATGCCTACAGTTGATGCAAATGCAACAGCAGCAGCTGCTGGCCATCCAACATCAATTACAGATAATGATAGTCCAAAACGTTTAATCATCTGTTCTACTGCAGGTCCTAAATTAGTCGACAGTGCCCCAATTACCAGATTTAAGCCTATAAATCCAACGCCTACTGTTAATCCAGCTCTTAATGATTTACCTTTTTCTGTTCCTAAAATTATTCCAAAAATACAAATTATAATTGGCATCATGACTACTGCACCTAAGCTCTGTATAAAATTAAAGAAATTTAATATATATGACATAATTTCCACCTCACTTAATTATTTCATGAGCTCCAATATTTCCTTAGTTATTTTATCAACTCCAACTCCTGTCAAGAAACATATACCATTTATAAATGGACATTTAACTCCATTTGGTTTCATAGTTGTTGCAATAACAAAGTCAAAATCAGTTGATTTAGATGGTACCTCAGCTATCTTACACTGATCCACCTTATATTGTCCTTTATAACCGTTATCATCTAATATTTTTTCCACCTTTACTCTTGCTGCTGTAGAAGTACAAACTCCTGCTCCACATGCCAATAATATTCTTTTCATTTAGTATCACTTTCCTTTCTATTTATATATTTTAAATATTGTTCAATCACAATCCAGTAATCGTTTTCAAATTTCTGTCTGCTTATTCTTAGAATTATTTAATTTAGTTGAGGAAATCTCACAATTAAGTTTTTATAATTGTAGATAATTTCCTCAAAGGTTAATAAGCATTATTTCAATTATAAAATACTTTAAAATCTATTCACCTAAAATCTGAACTTTGCAGTGTCTATCTCTTACTCTGTTCTGATCCCAATCAACAAAGTAAATGTAGCCAACTCCACCAATTTGAAGCTTTGAATCCTGAATAATAAATGTTTCACTGGAGCCAATAAAAGTTCCTTTTAAATGAGCTTCTGTATTTAATAATGCTCTGTGGTCGCTGTCTGGAACATATTCTGCACTTAAGGTATCACCAAATGCAGTATGTTCTGGACCTGGATGATAGTATTGACCATCACTTAAGCATCTAGGAAGAATCTTTTCAAATGTATTATTCAGATCAACCTGAAGGTATTCATCTCCAGTATAATTTCTATCATGAGAGTATTCCTCAAAGAATACCGAACATGTTGTATGTGGTGAAACTACTACACATATTCCATTCTTAACGCCACTTTTAGCTACAATTTCTCTTATTTTATTTGTAATTTCAAAATATGAAACTCTGTTTCCATTTGATCTTAAAATTAATTCATCATTATAAACTACCATGTCAATTCTCCTTTATATTATATTATTTTTTATTTTTAGCTTGAGCAATTGCCTGTATCATTTCTTCTAATCTTTTTGATTTATCTGGAGCATTAAGTATTCCACTTGTTGCACCAGTTCCATCAGCACCATTAATTATTGTCTGGTAAACATCCTCACCAGAACTTATTCCAGCCGCCTGCATAACTAAAACGTTTTCATTAATTTCTTTTATCTTAGTTGTAGTCTCAGTTATATAGTCATAACTGCTAGTCTTTCCGGTTCCAATTAAATCAGTAGGTTCACATAATAATATATCAGGATCTAACTTAGCAATAGCTATAGCTTCTTCTAAAGAATCTGCACAAACGACAGTAATAATTTCCAGTTCTTTTGCTCTTTTAATGGTCTTTACTAAATCAGTTAATTTGAGAGAATGCTCTGCATGATTTAAAAACACTGCTTCAATGCCAGCTGCCTTTAATGATTCAGGTAACGCATACCCCATTCCACGTCCTGGAACTAATGAATCCATATGCTGAGCTGTTACTTTAAGGTTCTTTGTATTTGCCCTGATGTTAGCTAAATCTGCAAAAGGTGCAGTAAAGAATATCTCTATGCCGTACTTCTCAGCAAGATTGTCTGCAACCAGTGCAAGTTGTAAACTTTCTTCTCCATATAAATATGATTTTGGATTAACTATAAAAAATGGTATCCCTATTTTTCTCATTTTCTCACCTCCTTATTTGAATTTTTTTGTCTGAAATACACCATAATAATGTTCTAAGCATTCTTTCATACCTTCCATTTGTGCATCCCGTAATTCATAATAATCCTTGGATTTAGTACTTTGTGATTTATTAAATGCAGCAATCACTAAATCAGTATAAATATTTATCTTACTTATTCCTTCAGTAGCACATCTTCCAAGATTATCATCTCCTGATGATGAACCTCCGTGAAGTACCAACGGGGTATTTACAGCATTTCTAATTTCTTTTAATCTATCAAAATCTATAACAGGCTTTCCTTTGTAAACTCCATGAGCAGTTCCTATAGACACTGCCAGAGAGTCTACATTTGTAAGTTCAACAAATTTCTTTGCTTCTTCAACAGTAGTATAAATACTTTCGCTGTTATCATTACTTCTATGATCCTCGCCATTACCAACATGACCAATTTCAGCTTCTACTACTACTCCTTTTAGATGAGCATACTCAACAATTTCTCTTGTCTTTTTAACATTATCCTCAAAGGAATCCATAGAAGCATCTATCATTATTGATTTAAATCCTTCATTTATAGCTCTGATTATTAATTCTTTAGTAGTACCGTGATCAAGATGTAATACTGCTGGAATCTTAGTCTTTTCGCCATAGTATTTACCTAAATATAATGCCTCATCAAAGGATAAGAAGTTCTTATGGGCTTCTGCATATGCTAAAATAACTGGTAGATTTAATTTTTCTGCAACTTCTATATAGGCTTTAATAGAATTTTGATCTACAAAATCTGGTGATGGTATGGCAAAATTATTTTTTCTTGCTACCTTAAATAATTCTTTTGATGAAACTAACATAAAATCATCTCCTAAAAAAATTAATTATTAATCAATATTAGCTTTTTTCATTATGTTCTTAAACTCATAAATATTTTTACAAGCTATAACATTTTTTAATAATACTTCATCTTGAAATAATGCAATAAGCTTCTGAAGCATTTCAATTTGCTGCTCTGATTTTAATAATCCAAGCATAAAAATGGTATTTACCTCTATTCCATGCTTATCATCTACCATGTCTTTAAAAATTACTGGTTCTTTTAAAGACATAAATCCAATCTGAGGCTTAATTATATGAATTCCATCGGTATGAGGAATAGCTACACCTATTCCATTTATGTTTAAACCAGTTGGGTAACCTTTCTCTCTATCAATAACAGCCTGGAAAAATGTGTCCTTCACAAGACCTTTTGTTAAAAATTCATCTGCTAATTTTTTTAGGGCATCTTCCTTGTTATTGTAGGATTGATTAAAAAAAGCAATTTCTTCACTAAAAAACATATTTAAATACCTCCAATCTTTTATTGTATCCTTCTTTCAAATACTTCTATAATCTTTGCTACATCTTTACTGTTTTCTGCTTTATTTAGAGCTTCTTTAAATTCGTAAATCTGAAGCAAATTAACTAAGTTAAATAATGCTTTTAAATGCTTTTCATTATCTACAGCATTTATAACACATAAATATTTAATAGGGTCATAAATTCCAGCATTAAACACCACAGGATTTTTCAATCTAATTAAATTAAAACCTAATCTCCTACTCCCTTCATCAATAACTGAATGAGGGATTGCAAATCCTTCTGAAATTACAAAATATGGACCATTTTGTTCAACATTTTTAATCATGGATTTTATATAATTATTATTTATATATCCTTTTTCTAATAAATTCTCTGAAGCCTTCTCTATTGCCTGCTGCCATGTATCTGCTTCCACATCTACCTGGATAAACTCTTCTGTTAATAAATTTGAAAGACTCAAAACTACCTTATTCTTTTTTGCAAAATAATTATTCAAGCTTTCTTTAAATACATCAAGTAACTCATCATCATTTTTTACTATAGGCTTTATCTTACTAATAATATCTGAATATTCATTTTTATCAAATTTCACAGAGTTAATACAGCCATAATCATCAATCATTTTTCTCATTCTGAGAAAATCGCTGTCAGTAAATTGAGGAGAAATCTTAATATATGGAACATCAACATCCTCTAAGTCAACAGTAGAAATAATAAAGTTTACTTCACTGCTTAGTAAATCTCCTAATCTGTGCTTAGGTATAACATTTATTATATTGAAATCAAACCTTTTAAGTAATTTTGATTTCAATAGCTGACTTGTTCCGATACCACTATTACATATTAAAATTACATTACACATAGTTGTTTGTATCTTCATCTTTTCAAGGGAAGCACATATATATACAACGATATATGAAATTTCTTCATCAGTAATTATTCTATCTACATATTGTTCTATAATTTCTATGTTTTCAGTAACACCTTTTTTAATATCATCATATTTTTCTAGAATAACATTAATCTCATCATATTCAGCGGAATTAATAAATCCGTCATTAAATATCCTTTCTAAATGATTAGATAAACTTTGAAAAAGTTCGTAGTCTCTATATAATGGACGATTTAAAGACTTAGATACATTCATGATAAATAATCTGGTTATAGTTTGTATCTTCACTATTTCCTTACTACCATCAATACAGTTGTTTTTTTTCAAATATGTTAAATTTACAGAAAAATTTTTCAGATATTCCAATTCATTTTCATTGTATACAAGGTTAAAATGCTGACAAACAAGTTTAAATAACCTCTCAATTAATTTTTTATTAGCATCTATACTCTTTTGCTCATAGTTTTTAAGATGTTTACCTGATTTCATTCTAAAAATTGCCATTCCAAAATAGTTTACTAGCATATTAAACGAGCATTCTGTTAAATGCAATTCTGAATAGCCTTCAACTTCGGATGTCAAGTTTTGCAGAATTATATTTTTTTCTCTAGCATTAGCTTTTGTTTCTTCGCCATTTAAATTTTCTGTTCCTTCTTGATGGGAAAACAAACTGTATAAATATCCATACTTCAGCAAAATACTTACAAATAAATTTCTTACATTTATTTCAGGACCATTAATACAAATCCCCATGTTTAATTGTGTATTTGTTGAAAGACCAAAATCATTTAAATAATCATTTAGATATTTTAAATCACCTATGACTGTTGAACGAGATACATACATAAATTCAGCTATATTTGATAAAGTGACGTGTTCAGAAGTAAATATAAGTAAAAGAGCTTCTATAACTAACCGTTCCTCTTTTGATAATTTATAATCATAAAAACTAAGTGTATTAAGTATCTCATATATAGCTTTATTGGTTTTTTTTATAGAGAACTTGTTATCCACTATTTCAAATGAAGCAATCTCTTTAGACTCAAAATATTCATTGATTTCATGGATATCTGCCTGTACTGTTTTTATGCTAACACTTAAGAGTTGTGCTAGTCCCTTAATATCAAACTTATTTGGTCTTTTATATATGATTCTTATAATTTCACAAGTTCTTTTGTACATATCTAACACCTACTTGTTATTACTTATATCTGATAATATTATATTGTCAGTATTTTTCCAATATTAGTATTTTTCTAAATTCGAAAAATTAAAACGTTTCCATGAATAAGAGACAATTTGTTCTAATTTTTATTATAATTTAGTACTATTCAAGTCAAGCATGAATAATATGCTCCGTTAGAGCACTTGATACGTTAAAAGTGAGCCACCCTCACGCTCAATGCTGTCAATTTAGTATTCCATAAATTACAAATAACGTTTGTGATTAGTTTTATACCTCACTCTAATAACAGAATCTTTACGTGAAGAATGCCTTCCTATCCTTATTGGAATAGCATTTTGAGAGGTCTGTTCCATTATTTTCTTAAACATCTTATTACTACACATGACCCTTCAATTGGTATATCAATATATAAATTTACTAAAACAGTATATAATGGTATAATATTACTAAACTACACTTTGTCTCAGTAAAAAATGTTAAATTCCATATTAGGTTAGTTAAGCTAATGAATAGAATTATAGTAATAAAAATTTAAATAGAAGGTGTTTATTATGGGTGAGAGCAAAGAACGGATTGAATACCTTATTTCAGCACTTAAAACTATGCAGGCAATGGCAGGGTTATATGTCACTGATGATGAAGAAGAACTTTTAAGGCAATATTTGAAAGGCAATTTATCTGAAGAAGAATTAGATGAAATAATAAAAAAGCAATTAAATAATACAAAAAATAATAATGATTAAATTTGAAAATGACTATTTCGCTGGTTTTCTAATGCTACTTTGCACTTGGTGATACTTATGCTGGTATTAGGCCTAAATGGTTGTTTAATATTTAGCCTTTTAGCAACATTAGTTTGACTATCCTTATGTTCCAACATGTCCCATATTATCTCTCGTTGTCTGTCACTCCAATCTTCTTTTATAACACTAATTAATGACAATATTGTATTAATCATTAATGTAGTTGACTGATTGTCACCATCGACTTCTATTCTGATATCGGCTGGGTTAGTTTGCTTTCTTTTCTCATTTTGTTTTAAATATTCTATTGCAGCCCTCGCCTTATAATATCCTGGACCATCAGCTCCTAATGGCATCTCCTTATTAATATGTGTGGTTATATCACTAACACCTATACCAAATCTTATTTTTACAGGATACATTTTCCTTTCAATCTCTGAAATAATATTCATTACATTGGCTCCACTGTATAATAATCCCTGAAATTCATCTCCTAAGGTTATCATAAATTTTGATGAAATATCATTTACATAAGACTCATTAATCTCATTTAAAACTTTTCTCAATTTTTCTTGTACATAATACCTATCTACTATTTTTTTTGATTCCTTTATATCCCCTATTATAGCTATATATGGAGTGGTAAAAAAGAAAAAGAACATATTTAACACCTCCAATTCTTCATTACTTTTATTATATAGCCCCTAAAACGAATAATGTTTGATTATAGCTATATAGATATATAATTTAACATTATTTAATGTTCTATATTTGCATAATATCACAAATTATTGTATCATTATATATTCCAAAACATGATGTTCTTATAAACAGAGTTCTTTAGGGTAAATCGTTATCCAGGGACGTATCAGCCGTTATCTCCCACTTTGGTCGCTTTCACAGAGTGCGATGGAAGTATTACGGATGGTAGTCATCGGATAAAAATATGAATTCTTTTAAAGCATTAGAAAAAGCTATAAATTTTGAAGTTAATAGACAAATAACTGCAATAGAAGCAGGAAAAAAGCTTTCTCAAGATACAAGAAGATGGGATGATGCAAGTAATGTTACTGTAGTCATGAGAAGTAAAAAATGTGCAAATGACTATAGATATTTTCCAGATGGAGACCTTGTTACATTAAATATAGATGATAAGTGGATTGAAGAAATAAGAGAAACTATACCTGAACTTCCATATGAAAAGGAACAAAGATTTGTAGAACAATTTAAGATTCCTAAGTATGATGCAGGAGTATTAACTCTTACAATGTCAATGGCAGATTTCTTTGAAAAAACAGCAGAAATTAGTGGTGATGCTAAGTCTGCATCAAATTGGCTAATGGGAGATATTTCAAAGATAATGAAAGAAAATGCTGTTTGGGTTGAAGATTTAAAATTTACCCCAGAACAATTAGCGGAACTTATAAGTCTTATTAATGCTGGTACAATTTCAAATGCTATTGCTAAAAAAGTCATAGTAGATATGTTTAACACAGGTAAATCACCTAAAACAATAGTAAATGAAAAAGGGTTAATACAAAATAGTGATACGGATGCTATACTACAGGTCGTTAAGAAAGTATTAGATAGTAATGCTAAATCTATTGAAGATTATAAAAACGGTAAAACTAAAGTACTTGGTTTCCTTGTAGGTATGGTAATGAAAGAAACAAAAGGAAAAGCTAATCCTCAAATTGTAAATAAACTAATAAATGAAGAAATAAAAAAATATTAAAGGTTTTCCGGACTATCCTGAAAACTATTTATAGCAACTATAAGAAAGAATATAGTAAATAAACATGCTGCTTCTGTCAACTAGAAGTTTAGCATTAGCAAGATCAATTACGAGTTGAAGACGTGTAAATGGATTCTTTATAAAATATAAATAATAATAAAAATGTAATACAAAGTTTTTGTGATGAAATTTTGCTCATAAAACTTTTGTATTACATTTTATATTTTTATAGTGGTATTACCATGTATAATCTAATTAGATAGTAAATTTTAGAAAATTTCGATTTCGCATTGTGAAAAATACATAGTAATTATTTATTAACAAAAATGAGAGCACGGTGAACCCCGTATATTTTAAGGGGTTAGTATGTTTTCTATTTATAAGTAAAAGTAAAATTTGGCGCATGAAATAAATTACCAATAGTTAGATAAATCTTTGAAACGACACAGACAATATGATTTCTCTTGAACCCACAACCAATGGTTTTGTTTAAAGTCATATAATAACTTTCTATAATTTGCTGTAACTGTTGGTATTACTAGATTTATCAACTATTATCTTCTGCCAAAAACTAAAGGTTTCTTAAACTTATGTGGGGAAATTTAATAAATATTTGAAGACAACTTACAACACTATTTGCTTATATTTTTTCATTATCATTGATTAAATTTGTATATACGCCTCTTTATCTTGTTGATGTTATGTCTTATTTTGTTCAACATCATTTTTGCTTAAAGTATTATCAAATAAACTTATCTGAGCATGGGCAATATATTGACACCATAATTCAAACTATAATATGTTTCACGTTGTATTCTTTAGCACCATTCAATACCTTATTTTACCATTTTGTTATAATTTCTTTGTAACCTTCGTATAGAATCTTTCTAACTTTATAAATATATTTATATTCTATAGGTTTAGTATACTTCTTAGTACTCTTTATTATAGGATGAGATAAATCACATTCTAACCTTTTATTATGAATTTCCTTACATAATAAAAATAAATTAGGGTATTGTTTTTCTAACCTTGTTCCTTTATTATTTGTAATACTACCAATTTTTCCCAATGTATATGATCCTAATGTGCTATCATGTAAATATAATTTATTTAATAAAAAATCATTAAATGCATCTATGATGTTTACAAATGCTGACATATCATTTTGGACATATGCATAAGCCCTCACCATCTTATTTTCTGCTATATCATGTTGTTTATCAAAAATTCTTTTCCAATCAATACTGGGTAATTTTTTATTACAAATAAAATTTAATAAATCTCCTATCAAGCTTGGCCTAGTTGCAGACCTGCTAATTATACCAATAAATTTTAATGCCTTTTGTACTATATAATTAATATCATTATATGGTGGATTAATATTGCAGTTGTTTTTTATGATTTCATGTAAGGCTGATAAAGAAATATCAACACATTTATCTTTAAGAAGAATTTTATTAAGTTCAATATATGATGGTTCTCCAATTAGCTCTATATCAATAAATTTAATAATTGTTTTCTTAACCCACCAATCCTTTTCTTCATTTAATATTTGTTTGATTTCTTTATACTTTATTAAACTATTTTGAAGTAAATATGAAATTATTACCTTTCTATAAGCTGGATTTAATTGCTTTTTATTTCTTTGTCTCCATCTTTTCTTTATAAATTTTGTTAATTTTTGTTTATTTTGTTCCGATAAATTATTATTTATTGCATCAATTAAACTTGCATTTATAATTTGATAAATTTCTGGTTTTTCAAATTCTCCTATTAGACGTTCTATAATTTTATTTGATATTTTAATATCATAGCTTCTAAAATAATCCGATATTGATTCAAATAATTGTGGATTATTTTCTAATACATCTAATAATCTATTTGATAATTTAGAATTTGGTTTAACATTATATAAGTACATCTTAAATTTAGTTAAATCAGTTACTTTATTATTTTTACATACTTTTATTAGATTTTTTTCAATTAGTTTATAATCACTACTAATTTTCAATTTTAATATTTCTTCATCCAATGAACTAATATTTTTAATTTCATCTGCGATTTCCCCAATTTTATGCAACTCAATTTTTGATGATTGTGGAAATAGTCCTACTTGTTTACAGTTATAATCTAATCTGGCTAACATACGTTTTAAAGATAATTCATCTCTAGCTAAAAGTTTAATATCATCAACATATCTAAAATATTTTACCTCATTACTTTTATTCAACTTTTCATAGCTTTCATCAAAATATGATAATATTACTTCTGACAGTATACCTGAAGACATAGGTCCTTGAGGTATACCATGGCTTTTATATATATTACGATTAGTAGACCATATACTTAATATACTTAATAACTTATCTATAAATTCCTTATCCAAACCATACTTTTTTAATAGTATACTTAAAACCTTATGGTCTATACTGTCATAACAAGCAGTAAGATCAAAAGAGGCAATGTACTGGTACCCATTTTTATAAATTCTTTTTAATGATTTATTAAAATTTGCATATCCAAAATTCCACTTTCTATAAAAAAATACACTTCGTTTACCCGCATATAAATTACCAAATATAGTCTTATTATATCTATGCTTCGTTTTTTGTGAATAATATTCTGCAATAACATTTATAAATGCTTGAAAAACAATTTGATCTTCAACTGTAAGCAATGTATATGGTCTTGTAATACAAATTGACTTTGGTAGCAATACTTTTGATGGTATATTAGGAGTATATATATTTTTTTTTAGTCTATCATGTAAGTCATTAATATTTTCTTCAAATGAGATTGCATATGCAGTATATGAATCTCTAAAATAATTTTTATATTTAGCTGATGGATTTGAATTAATCCACCTCCATGCCCTAACTAAATTCTCTTTAGAATATACTTTTTTATAATCATCTGACAAATTTGTTCACCAACCAATTCTTTTGTACTTACAAAAACTACTTTTTGTCTATCTACAAATTTAACGTGTATATTTTCAATGTTAATTATAAAAGTCACATTATTTATCTTATCTCTTTTTATGCTTGTGATTTTACAAAATGTCATCTTTCATTAATTCTATTATAGATTTTTAAATTTCTGCATATTATTCTATACTTATTACAATTCATATATTTGTTTTTTTTCATCTTCCTTTGGTAATATAAATATCTTTTTTAAATCATAATTTGTACGACTTTTTACTTCTGCTTGTAGTCCAGTTAATTTGCCTGAATTATTAAATTCAGCAATAACTCTTTTGCCCCATTTAAAATTATAAATTTCTCCATGTCCATTAGGTATTGAGTATATCGACTTAGCTATAACTTCTTCTTCTGGTATTACAAGCTCAAATTCAGATAATTTATATGGAAATTTACTAGATTTAATTTTCATATCAAAATCTACATCAAAGTATGAAATTCTGCCATTTAAGTCTTTTGATTCTATATAATATCCAGTTTCATCTATCATTACTTTATGTTCTGAACCATTTTGAAATTTTTTGTGATACAGAGTTCCCTTCTTTACTGGTATTTGCTTACCATTTTCATATTTTATTGTAAAATTTGAATTAATATAATTCTTTATTTTTTGTTTGTTATCTTTACTAACAATATCATATATTTCATCTATCTTTTTTAATCTATCTTTTTCAGATAATATTTTATTGAATTTAAAGTTTTTTCTCATCTCATCACTTAAACATTCTACAAAGTATTCAACAGCCTCATCATCTGCATTTATATTCTCAAATCCAATTCTATTAATTTTATTTTTTAGTGGCTCTAATTCAGAATAAAAAATACTATTTATAATAATATTATAATTTTCTTGACGTGCTAAAAAACTTTCAGTTGCTATTCCATATTTGTTCCCATAATGTTGAAAAAACTTTTCTATTGCATTATCTATACAGTTGTAAATATCATTAGTTAATTCACTATTATCTTCTTTCAATAATATCTATAACAGCTTTTTAATTAAGTCATATGCTCCATTTATACCTAAGCTCATTTAATATTTCTAGATAACATATCACGTTCCCCTTATTACTATAGAAAATTT
>NZ_BAEV01000001.1 GCF_000246895.1 Clostridium arbusti SL206
TAAATTAAAATAATAATATTTTTATAGTTTTTATATTTTTCAAAATGAGAGGGGATTTTATAATGAGCAACTTATCAGAAATTTTTGGTTCAAATGTATTCAATGACTCAGTCATGAAGGAACGTCTTCCTAAAACTACATATAAAGCTTATAAAAAAGCAATAGAGAAAGGGCTTGCTCTTGATTTAGCTTCTGCAGATGTAATAGCTTCTGCAATGAAAGATTGGGCTGTTGAAAAAGGTGCTACTCACTTCACTCACTGGTTTGAGCCATTAACTGGTATTACAGCAGAAAAACATGACGCTTTCATATCTCCAACTGCAGATGGAAAAGTTATATTAGAGTTTTCTGGTAAAGAATTAATTAAGGGCGAACCAGATGCTTCATCTTTCCCATCAGGTGGAATAAGAGCTACATTTGAGGCAAGAGGTTACACTGCATGGGATATAACATCTCCTGCCTTTGTAAAAGATGGTTCTTTATATATACCAACTGCTTTTGTTTCATATACAGGCGAAGCACTTGATAAAAAGACACCTCTTCTTCGTTCAATGGAAGTTATATCTAAACAAGCTCTTCGTGTTTTAACTGCACTTGGAAATACTACTACTAAAAAAGTTATAACAACTGTAGGTCCTGAACAAGAATATTTCTTAGTTGATAGAGCATTATATAACAAACGTCAAGATCTTGTATATACTGGTAGAACATTGTTTGGTGCAAAATCTCCAAAAGGTCAAGAACTTGATGATCATTATTTTGGAACAATAAAGGAAAGAGTTTCTTCTTACATGAAAGAACTTGACGAAGAACTTTGGAAACTTGGAATTCCAGCTAAAACTAAGCATAATGAAGTTGCTCCTGCACAACATGAATTAGCTCCAATATTTGGAACAACAAATATTGCAACTGATAACAATCAAGTTACTATGGATCTTATGAAAAAAATTGCATTAAGACATGATTTAGTTTGCCTACTTCATGAAAAACCATTTGCAGGTATAAATGGATCAGGTAAACATAACAACTGGTCAATTAGTACTGATGATGGTCAAAATCTTCTTGAGCCAGGTACAACACCACACGAAAATACGCAATTTTTAATATTCTTAACTTCAATTATAAAAGCTGTTGATAAGTATTCAGATTTATTAAGATTATCAGCTGCAAATCCTGGTAATGATCATCGTTTAGGTGCTAATGAAGCTCCTCCAGCAATTATATCTATATTCTTAGGTGACCAATTAGAAGATATAATTGAACAACTTGAAAAAGGTACTGCTACTACTTCAAAAACAAGTGGAAATTTAGCCCTTGGTGCTCTAACACTTCCAGTACTTTTAAAAGATGCAACTGATAGAAACAGAACATCACCATTTGCATTTACAGGAAATAAATTTGAATTCAGAATGGTACCATCTTCAGGAAATATTTCTGATGCTAATGTTGTATTAAACACAGCTACTGCTGAGGCTCTTTCTGAAGTAGCAGATAGATTAGAAAAGGCATCTGATAAAAATGCTGAGATTAAAGCTATTCTCACTGAAACTGTTAAAGAACACAAAAAGGTTATATTCAACGGAAATGGTTATTCAGATGAATGGATTACTGAAGCTGAAAAAAGAGGTCTTCCAAATGTAAAAACTACTGTTGAAGCCGCAAAAGCTTTAATTGCTGATAAAAACATAGCTTTAATGGAGAAATATAATGTATTAGATACAACTGAAATGCATGCACGTTATGAAGTTACTCTTGAAAATTATTCAACAACTATAAATATAGAAGCTGAAACAGCACTTTTAATAGCAAAACGTCAGATTTTACCTTCTGTTATTAAATTTGAAACTAGCTTGGCTGGATCAGTAGCTGCTGTAAAAGCTGCTGGTATAGGTGCTGAAGTACAGACAGAATTGCTTTCTGAAGTAGCAGGGTTAGCTACTTCATTAAAGAAAAATATTGCTTCATTAGAAACTTCATTAGAGAAAGCTCAAAGTTTATCTGGAGATTCTTATGATACTGCTCACTTCTATAAATTCGACGTATTTGAAAAAATGGGTGAATTAAGAGAAGTTGCTGATAAGCTTGAAACTTTAGTAGATAGAGAATTCTGGCCATTACCATCTTATGGTGAATTATTATTCGGTGTATAATTAAATAAAAAAGGGCTCCTCATAAATAAATATGAGGAGCCCTTTTTTTATTTTATGTACTTCTTTTATCTCTACATGAATATATTCTAATAAACAATGGAAAATTTAATTGTTTGAGGATCTGATACAGAGAGGAGAATTAATATGTCCCTAATTAATAATACCAGCTCTACATATGAATCCTATATAGAATATAAAAAAAGCTGTGAAAGTAGCTTATATAATAATATTCATTTAAATAATTGTAAACACCAATTACTTATTGAAGAATGTGATTTAGAGTCTATATATAATATCAATAGCTCCTTTAGATATTTTAACTTTACCAAATTGATTCCTATATATAATATTAAAAAGAGTTTAGAAAAGAATATGAGAATCATATTTAATGATATATGCTTAAGCAAAGAAATAGGACATGCTGAAAATAAAGTAATTTCTACTCTAAGTAATCTATATAAAGCTCATTCTGAAGAAACAGATAATCATGTAAAACGTGTAGCTAAATATGCTAAACTATTGTCTCTAAAATACGGTATGTCTAATAGAAGTTCAGATATAATTAAAATTTCTTCTGTTATGCACGATATTGGAAAACTCGCTGTACCAAATTACATATTAAATAAACCATTCAAATTAACTAAAGAAGAATTTGAAATTATAAAAACCCACTCTGAAATTGGATATAACATTTTTAAAAATTCTAATAACATATTATTAAGACTAGGTGCTATCATATCTCTTGAACATCATGAAAGATACGATGGTACTGGATATCCTTATGGTATAAAAGGTGATGAGATTCATATTGCTGGAAGAATTATCGCCATAGCTGATGTATTTGACGCCTTATGCAGTAAAAGAAGCTATAAAGATGCATGGAATATTGATAGTATATTAGATTATTTCAGAGAAAAAAAGGGGACTCACTTTGATCCTTTCTTAACTGATATTCTTATTAAAAATATAGATGAAATAATTAACATAAAAATCACCTTATCAAATCATAAAAATATAAGGTAGTTTTTATTCTATCTACCTTATATTTTTGTAATTAGGCATATGAAAATAAATAGTAAGTCAAAGATGCGACGTATATTTTGAATGTGCCTTATACTATTTAGACATATTCTTAGACTTTTCAGTACATACCTTGATTGCTTCAATTAAAGAGCCTCTAAACTTATTTTTTTCTAATGAATACACAGCCTCAATTGTTGTCCCACCAGGTGAACATACTTCATCTTTAAGTTGTCCAGGATGTTTGCCTGTTTCCAATACCATCTTAGCTGATCCAAGTACTGCCTGTGCAGCCATCTTATATGCTTTTTCTCTAGGTAGTCCTTCAAGTACTGCTCCATCTCCTAGGGCTTCTATAAACATGTATACAAGAGCTGGCGAAGATCCACTTACACTAGTTACTACATCCATCAATCTTTCTTCCACAATCTCGGCTTTACCAAAAGATTTAAATATATTAGCTACCAAATCCATTTCTTCATCTTTAACATTTTTATTTCTACACAAGGATGCCATCCCTTCCCCTACAAGTGCAGGAGTATTTGGCATTGTTCTTATAACTTTTACTTCTTTTCCAAAATACTTTTCTATATCTTTTATGCCTATTCCAGCAGCTATAGATACGATAACTGTACTACTCTTAACTAAATTTTTAATCTTATCAATTACATGTACATACTTATTTGGCTTTACTGAAAGAATTAATATATCAGCGAATTCAGCTACCTTTATATTATCATTACTAGTTATAATATTAAATTTTTCTTTAACTTCTTGCAGTGATGAATTTGATGGATTACTTACCATTATTTTTTGTGGTGAATAAAGCTTTGAGGTTACGATACCTCCAATCATAGCCTTAGCCATATTTCCACAACCTATGAATCCTATATTTTTAGTCATTCTAATGCTTCCTCCTATCAATTGAAAAATCACCTATTGCTGTGATATAATTAACTTAATTATATCATATTTTTTTACAAATTTTGCTTAAGAATTTAAATTATAATATGAGATTTACTATTGATTTTATACAATTTAACTATTAATATTAATATACGCTAATCGAAAGGATGAAGCTTTATTTGCTTTTATAAAGGTATTGAAATGAAAACTAGAGAAGAACATATAGATAACGCTAAGAAAATAGTAGTAAAAGTTGGTACTTCTACACTTACTCACGCGAATGGATTACTAAATTTTGATAGAATAGATAAACTGGCTAGACAACTCTCAGACCTTCATAATCAAGGTAAAGATGTTGTATTAGTAACTTCTGGTGCTATTGGTGTTGGTGCTGCAAAACTCGGCATAAAATCCCGACCTGAAACTATACCTGAAAAGCAAGCAGCTGCTGCAATTGGCCAAGGGATTTTACTCCATATATATGAAAAATTCTTTTCAGAATATGGTCAAATAGTGGCCCAAATCTTACTTACAAAAGACGATATAAATAATAAGACAAGATATAATAATGCTAAAAATACCTTTGATGAGCTTTTAAATCAAGGGGTTATACCTATAGTAAATGAGAATGATGCAATTGCTATCCATGAAATAAAATTTGGAGATAACGATACATTATCAGCTTTAGTTTCAAGTATAATTGATGCTGATCTTCTTATATTACTTTCAGATATTAACGGTTTATATGACTCAGATCCTCGCTCAAATAAAGATGCTAAACTTATATCTCATGTAGATGAAATTACAAAGAAAATTGAAAGTTTTTGCGGTGGTTCTGGTTCAAAACTAGGAACCGGAGGTATGTATACTAAAATAAAAGCTGCAAAAATTGCAGTATCTAATGGAGTATCAATGATAATTGCAAATGGTGCTGATGACAATATAATAAAGGACATAATTTCTAACAAGGAAGTAGGCACTCTTTTCTCCGCAGAAAAACAAACTATATAAAATATGGAGGCTATTAGATGAATATTAACGATTATGTAACTGAAAAAGCTCAAAGTGCTAGTTTGGCCGCACATAAACTTAGTAGTGAAGATACTAACATAAAAAATAATGCCTTAATTGATATGGCTAAAGCTCTTGAAAATAATACAGATAGTATTTTAAAAGCAAATAACATTGATGTAAAAAATGCTAAAAAATTAGGAATGGCTACAACTCTTATAGACAGATTATCTTTAAATGAAAAGAGAATAATTTCTATGGCCGATGGTTTAAGAAATGTAGCTGCTCTACCTGATCCAATAGGTGAAGTTACACATATGTGGAAAAGGCCAAATGATCTTCGTATAGGTAGCGTCCGCGTACCACTTGGTACAATAGGTATAATTTATGAATCAAGACCAAATGTAACAGTTGATGCTGCAGCTCTATGTCTTAAAAGTGGCAATTCTGTTATATTAAGAGGTGGCAGCGAGGCTATTAATTCTAATTTAGAGATATACAGAATAATTAATGATGCTGCAATTAAAGCAGGTCTTCCAAAAGGCTCCATTGAATTTATAGACATAACTGAAAGAGAAGCGGTAACTGTACTCATGAAACTTAACAAGTATGTGGATGTAATTATTCCAAGAGGTGGTGCTGGTTTAATTAACAATGTTGTAAACAACTCAACCGTACCTGTTATTCAAACTGGAGTTGGTAACTGCCATGTCTATGTGCACAGTGATGCTGATTTAAAAATGGCTGAGGATATAATAGTAAATGCTAAAACTCAAAGGCCTTCTGTTTGTAATGCTATGGAAACATTACTTGTAAATAAATCTGTAGCAGAAGAATTTCTACCTAAACTCGGCAATACACTAAAAACTTTAGGTGTTGAATTAAGAGGATGTAAAGAAACTCAAAGGATACTTTCTTACGCAAATCCTGCTTCTGAAGAAGACTATAAAATAGAATTCTTAGATTTAGTTCTAGCGATAAAGGTAGTAGATTCTTTAGATGAAGCTTTAGATCATATCTATAAGTACAGTACAAAGCATTCTGAATCCATAATAACAAACAACTATGAAGTCTCTCAGCGTTTCTTAAAAGAAGTGGATTCAGCTGCAGTTTATGTAAATGCCTCTACAAGGTTCACAGATGGAGGAGAATTTGGATTTGGAGCAGAGATTGGTATAAGTACTCAGAAACTTCACGCAAGAGGTCCTATGGGCTTAAACGAATTAACAACTATAAAATATATAATATATGGTAATGGACAAATAAGAAAATAATCGATGAATAACTAATTTAAAGAATGTACATAGATTTTGCCCAAATTAACCCTATGTACATTTTTTAAGTTCTTTTTATTATATAATTATTTATTATTGCTGTATTCTCTAAAAGTATTTAGTGTTAAACAATACTATCTAACTATCAACATCTTTCATAAATATAATCTAAAATTCTGCTGAACCTGTAGTTCTTGGGAAAGGTATTACATCTCTTATATTAGCCATACCAGTTATATACATTATAATTCTTTCAAATCCTAATCCAAAACCAGCATGCTTTGTTTCTCCATATTTTCTAAGTTCTAAATACCACCAGTAATCCTCTTTATTAAGTCCTAACTCTTTCATTCTCTTTTCAATAACTTCTAATCTCTCTTCTCTTTGACTTCCCCCTATAATTTCTCCAACTCCTGGAACAAGAAGGTCTGCTGCTGCTACAGTTTTATTGTCATCATTCATTCTCATATAAAAAGCCTTTATGTCTTTTGGATAATCTGTTACAAATAGAGGTTTTTTAAATACTTTCTCAGTTAAATATCTCTCATGTTCAGTTTGAAGATCAATTCCCCATTCAACATCGTAATCAAACTTTTCTTTGGATTTTTTTAGTATATCTATTGCTTCAGTATAAGTTATTCTTCCAAAGTCTGAATTTACTACATTTTGTAGCCTATCAAAAAGAGTTTTATCCACAAACTTATTAAAAAATTCCATTTCTTCTGGCGCATTTTTCATAACATAATTTATAACATACTTCACCATTTCCTCTGCAAGTACCATATCATCATGAAGATCTGCAAATGCTATTTCAGGCTCAATCATCCAAAATTCAGCTACATGTCTAGCAGTATATGAATTTTCTGCTCTAAAAGTAGGTCCAAAAGTATATACATTTCTAAAAGCTAGAGCAAAAGTTTCAGCTGAAAGTTGACCACTTACAGTAAGATTGGTTTCTTTTCCAAAGAAATCTTTAGTATAGTCTACTTCTCCATATTCGTCTTTAGGTATATTTTTTAAATCTAAAGTAGTCAACCTAAACATTTCCCCTGCCCCCTCACAATCACTCCCTGTAATTATAGGTGTATTAGCATACACAAATCCTCTGTCTTGAAAAAATTTGTGTATTGCAAAAGCAGCTAATGAACGTACTCTAAATACTGCTGAAAATGTATTACTTCTTGGTCTTAAATGTGCAATTGTTCTTAAATATTCTAATGTATGTCTTTTCTTTTGGAGAGGATAATCAACGCTAGAGTTTCCCTCTATAACAATATGTTTTGCGTGTATTTCAAAAGGCTGTTTTGCTTCTGGAGTTAACGTTACAACCCCAACTATACTTAATGAAGAACTTATAGCAATTTTACATATTTCTTTGAAATTCTTCAAATCATTTTCAAATACAACTTGAACATTTTTAAAAAAGCTTCCATCATTTAGCTCTATAAAACCAAAAGCATTTGATGCTCTTACGGTCCTTACCCATCCAGATAATTTTATTTCTTTTCCCTTATAATCTTCCGTTTGCCTAAAAAGCTTTTTTACAAGCACATTTTCCATCTTTCTTCCTCCTATAAAACTTTTATTTATAAATAAAAGACCTTCCCCTAACAATATCAAGGAGCGAAAGGCTAATTTACATTATTATATTAATTATAACAAAAATAATAACTATATATTAAAATACATAAGTATTTTACTTATTAATATACTACTTTCCAGATATTAATCATAATTATACTTATTTTCATAATAATAATTAATGTAACTTATCTATAGCTATTATTAACATATTTCTAATTTAATAAGCTTATTTACACGAAAATTATAATATTTGATTTAGTATATGTCAACTATTTACCTATATTACCATGTATTTATAACACAAATTGAAATACTAATTTCACTCTATTTTAATTGGCATACTTTGCAATTTATTACAATATGATTAAATTATTCCTAAGGCATATGAAAATAAATAGTAAGTCAAAGATGCGACGGATATTTTGAAGTCTACAAGGAAACGGGTTCTGAGGATAGTGAGCTATCTGAGGGTTCTGTTGACGTAGTAGGATTCAAAATAGACTAGCATACTGACTAGTTATTTATTTGAATATGCCTAAACTACAATTTCAGTCCTTAATTAAATAAATTAGTATCCTTTCAATTTTAGCTTATATTTTAAAATATCATTTTATTCATCGTAACTTATATTCAATGTGTATCATACACTATACTGTGTATTATTAATGATAATGGAGATTGATATAATGTGTGGAATTGCTGGCTTTGTTAATTTCAAAGAAAATATTTTATATAATAAATATATTATTGAAAACATGACAGATACTTTAAAACAAAGGGGACCTGATGAATTAGGCTACTATTTTTCGAAACATACTCTTTTAGGTCATAGGAGATTAGTAGTTGTTGATCCAGCGGGTGGAAAACAACCTATGATTAAAACTATAAACAACAATAAATTTGTATTAGTATATAATGGAGAACTATATAATACGGAAGATGTAAGAAAAACTCTTATAAAAGAAGGTTATGTATTTGATTCCTACTCTGATACAGAAGTACTATTAACTGCTTATATTCATTGGGGATATAAATGTGTAGAGTACATTAATGGAATCTATGCTTTTGGAATTTGGGATGAACGAAACAGAAGCCTATTCTTAGCAAGAGATCCACTTGGCGTTAAACCCTTATTTTATACTATAAAGAACAATTCACTTATATTCGGTTCAGAGATAAAAACATTACTTGCTCATCCAGATGTAAAACCTATATTAGACAAAGACGGTCTAACCGAAATATTTGGTCTTGGACCAGGCCGTGCTACAAATAGTGGTGTCTTTAAAGACATACATGAGTTACCACCAGCATATTGCGCAATATTTACCCCTTATGGATTAAAACTTGAAGAATATTGGAAATTAAAGAGTGAACCCCATAAAGAGAATGCAGAAGAAACAGCTGAACATTTAAAAAGTTTATTATCAGATGCAGTAAAAAGACAGCTTGTTTCAGATGTACCCGTAGGTACTTTTTTATCTGGTGGTTTGGACTCAAGTGCAATTTCTGCTTTTACAGCTGAAGAATTTAAAAAACAAGGTAAAATCTTAGATACTTATTCAATAGACTATGAAGACAACTCAAAATACTTCAAAGCAAATGAATTTCAACCTAACTCTGATAGTGAATGGGCAATAAAGATGCATAAATTTTTAGGTAGTAATCACCATAGCATAGTGAATAGCAATGAAGATTTAGCTGAATCCCTAGTAAATGCAGTAAAAGCTAATGATTTACCTGGAATGGCAGATATAGATTCTTCCTTATATCTTTTCTGTAAAGCTGTAAGAAGGGAGAAGACTGTTACTTTATCTGGAGAATGTGCTGACGAAATATTTGGTGGATATCCTTGGTACAGACGACCAGAAGATATAAATGCTAATACCTTTCCATGGTCAAAATCCGTAGGTGAAAGAACTAAAATATTAAGTGGAGACCTAAAAAATATTGATCTTGATAGTTTTGTAAAAGGTCATTATGAAAATACTTTAAAGCAAGTTCCTACGCTTGATGGAGAAAATAAGTATGAGCATAGAATGAGAGAGCTATTTTATCTAAATATGAAGTGGTTTATGATTACCTTACTGACAAGAAATGATCGTATGAGTATGGCAAATAATTTAGAGGTAAGAATACCTTTTGCAGATTATAGATTAGTACAATATGCTTTTAATATTCCCTCAGAAATACGTTTTTATGGAAATAGAGAAAAAGGTATACTAAGAAAGGCCATGGAAGGAATTCTTCCTAATGATATTATTTATAGAAAAAAGAGCCCTTATCCTAAAACTCATAATCCTAAGTATACTAAAATAGTACAAAAATGGCTCAATAATATTTTAGATGACCCTAATTCACCTATACTTCAATTAATTGATGTATCTGTAGTAAGAGAAATTGCTGCCACCGGAGGTAATTCTTATACTAAACCATGGTATGGTCAACTTATGACAGGTCCTCAACTCATAGCTTATCTTATTCAAGTAGATACTTGGTTAAAATTATATAATGTAGATATACAAATTTAAATTAAAAGCTGGTAGCAAATTGCTATCAGCTTTTAATCATCTATTCTTCAACTTCTTCAAATTGATCTTTACCAACTCCACACAAAGGACATACCCAATCTTCAGGAATATCTTGAAACGCTGTTCCAGGATTTACTCCATTATCTGGATCTCCATCTTCTGGATTGTAAATATAACCACACACTGTACAAGTATACTTCTTCATAAAAATCCCTCCAAATATCTTAGTAAAATTTTTAATGTACCTTATTTTATATTACAATAACTAAATATATATTTCTACCTTCTTTCAGTTAAAAATATACTTATTTAAAAAATATTTAAATTTAGTGAAAATAACTTATTTTCGCTAAATTTAACTCATATTCAGTAAGTAATCTGTATAGGTATTAATAAATTATAGGTTAGCATCTCCTTCATGCCAGTCTAATGCACACATGCCCCCACTTTGAAGTGCTTTTAATACACGAAGTGTCTCATCAACACTTCTTCCCACATTAAGATCATGGACAACAGAATATTTAACTGTACCTTCAGGATCAATTATAAATAATCCTCTTAAAGAAATACCTTCTTCTTTTATTTGTACTCCATATTTTTCACTTACCTCAGTAGTCTTATCAGAGGCTATAGGAAAATCTATCTTACCAAGTCCACCTTCATTAGCTTTTTGATTAATCCAAGCTTCATGTGAATACTGACTATCACAACTTACTGCTAGTAACTCTGCTTTTAGATCTCTAAATTCTTCAGCTCTCCTACTAAAACCTGTTATTTCTGTTGGACAAACAAATGTGAAATCTAATGGGTAAAAAAACATCACTAACCATTTTCCCTTATAATCTCCTAATTTAATTTCAGTAAACCCACTTGCGTCACCTTTAACGGCATTCATTGTAAACTCTGGTGCTGATTTTCCTACTAGTCTCTCCATAAAACTCTCCTCCTTTTGTTTATTCTATAGATATATAAATTAAACCTATACTGTAGTTTTATTTAATATTAGTTTATCTATTTTACCTTTATCAAATCCAATTATAATCTCTCCATCTATATTAATAACTGGTACTCCAGATTGGTTAGATAAACTACGCATTTCTTCCCTTTCTTTCATATCATCAGCCACATTTACATCAATAAAATCTATTTTTTTTGATTTTAAATATTCCTTTGTTTTTTTGCACCATGGACATGTTGGTGTTGAATATATTTTAATCATCTTATTTACCTCCTATATATTTTTCAACCATTAACGCGGCAATAGTACCGTCACTAACTGCTGTAGTAAGCTGTCTTATATTTTTTGATCTTACATCACCTGCGGCAAAAATGCCTTTTATATTGGTTTCCATATTTTCATCAGTCTCTATATATCCCCATTTATTTATATCAATAAAATTCTTAAACATATCTGTTTTAGGCTCATAACCAATATATACAAATACTCCATCTGCCTTTATATCACTCTTTTCTTTATTACTTATATCTTCAATTACTATCTTTTCGATTTTGTCTTCTCCAACAATATTTCTTATTTCACTATTCCATATTATTTTTATATTATTATGCTTAAATAATTCATCCTGTGAATATTTTTCTGCTTGAAGATAATCAAATTGATGTACTATCGTAATATTTTTTGCATATTTTGTTAAAAATATAGCTGCTTCAACGGCAGAATTACCACCACCTACAACTACAATATCTTTATCTTGATATAGCGCTCCATCACAAAGTTCACAATAATGAATAACTTTTCCATGTAGCTTTTCTTCCTCAGGTATAGGTAATCTCCTGCTTTTAGCTCCTGTGGCTATTATTACTGATTTAGTTTTATATATAACATCTTCTGTCTCTATTATTTTTTCATCATTGGTTAATTTAATATTTTGTATATTACCAAATTCATTTATATTGGTTCCAACTTTTAAAGCATGATTTTGCATCTTATCTGCTAAATCTGCTCCGGTTATAGTATCAAATCCAGGAAAATTCTCTACTGTATAAGTTTCTCTTATCTGACCTCCCACAAGCTCATTTTCTAAAACTATAGTGTTAAGTTTAGCTCTTACTGCATATATTGCTGCTGTAAGTCCAGCTGGACCTGCTCCGATTATAACTAAATCTAATTGCTTTTCTTCTTTCATGTAATAATCACCACCATATATTTATAATAAGAAGAATTTTTTCTATAATAATAATATGCCAATTTATTTAATTTATATTAATATAAAATATATATTAATCACAAGTTTTGAATAATAATTATCGTTTAGTATTTATTACTTATTAGTATTTATTTTCTTTATATGGTTATTATAATATAACATAAACAAATATGCAACATACCATAACATTCTTTTTTTACAAAATTATTAATGTTTTTAGTGCCAATAATTAATATTAATACATTTATCGCCTATATATAAATTCCATATTTTAAGTTTACAACAAAATGCAAGTATTTTACAATCATATAAATATAATTAACAATATCTTAAACAAATATTATTTATTATATTAAATTTATCTTATTACTTTTTTACACATATCTTTTTAATATGAATATATTATTATCGTAAGTTAAAATTAAGAGGTGAAAAAAATGTATGAAAATTTCTTTCCTTGTATAAATCCTGAAATGATGAGATATACAGAACAAATTCCATACAATGATATATATAATAATGTAAATGATGATGATAATAAAAATATTACTACTGTAAACAATGATGATAATAAAAATGTTACTAATAAAATTAAAAACAACGCTATAGACAACTCCTCAGGTTGTGGTTCAAATCCTTTAGGCTTAGAACTTGCTAGAGCATACATGCCCATCCAACCTTATGTTGGTATATTACCTCTACAGGAAGGCTTAAAAACAGGTAGTATATTCCCTAATATAAATCTTAAATATCCTAGGTTATAGAATTGGAGGAATTAAAATGGCAAAATCATTAAAAGATTTATCTCGTGAAGAGTTAATTAATAGTATTCATGAACTTAAATTTGCTGCTTTAGATCTAAATTTATATTTAGATACACATCCTGATTGCAGAACTGCACTAACTGATTATAATAATATAACTAGTGATCTAAAGGTAGTAATAAGTACCTATGAAAGTAAATATGGCCCATTAACCAACTTTGGAGGTGCCGAAAGCAAATATCCATGGGCATGGACTGAAGAACCTTGGCCTTGGGAGAGTGGGGAATAGAATAGAATTGGAGGATAATAAATTATGTGGAATTATTCAAAAAATTTACAACACAAAGTAAAAATAAAAAATAAAGATATAAGAATGGCTAAATTTTTAGTAACCCAGTATGGTGGTCCTGATGGAGAATTAGGAGCAGCATTGAGATATTTAAATCAACGTTATACTATGCCAACAGGTAAAACTAAAGGTCTTCTAACAGATATAGGTACAGAAGAGCTAGCTCATGTGGAAATGATTTGTGCTATGGTTTACCAACTTACTAAAGATGCGACACCTAAAGAAATGGAGGCTGCCGGTCTAGGTGGAAATTATGCTCAACACGGTAATGGTTTATTCCCAACAGATGCAAATGGCGTTCCTTTCACAGTAACCTATTTTGCTAATTCAGATAAAGCCGTAACAGATCTACATGAAGATATGGCAGCTGAGCAAAAAGCTAAAGCAACTTATGAACATCTTATAGATCTAACAGATGACCATGATGTAAAAGATGTGTTGAAGTTCTTATGGGCTAGAGAAATTATACATTATCAGCGTTTTGGTGAGGCTCTAGAAAGTGTATATGATTTAGGTAAAAGTAAAAAGTATTTTTAGCTTTCACATATATAATTTATACAAAAGTTTTAAAAATTAGTATACTTAAAAAATCTTAAAAATTAATATGAAGATTTTTGAAATCAGTTTTAATAGATACTAATAAAAATCTAATAATTATATCCTAAAATATTTAAAAATAATTCTTTAAAAACTACTGATAAAATATATTAAAGATAAAAACTGCCTTATTTAGGCAGTTTTTATCTTTTTAACTAACTTCTTCAGAATTATCACTAAACTGACTATTATACAAATCTGCATAAAAACCATCTTTAGCAATTAACTCATCATGATTTCCCTGCTCAATAATGCTTCCATTATTCATAACAAGTATCAAATCTGCATCACGTATTGTAGATAGTCTATGTGCAATGACAAAACTTGTTCTCCCCTGCATAAGGTTTCCCATTGCTTTTTGTATAAATACCTCAGTCCTTGTATCAACACTGCTTGTAGCCTCATCAAGAATAAGTATCCTTGGATTGGCAAGTATAGCCCTTGCAATAGTTAACAGTTGTTTCTGTCCCTGAGAAATATTTGATGCTTCCTCATTGAGGATTGTATCATACCCTTCTGGAAGTGTTCTTATAAAATGGTCTGCATGAGCAGCTTTTGCTGCTGTAACAATTTCCTCTTCCGTACATCCTTCTCTTCCATAGGCAATATTATCTCTTATGGTTCCATTAAATACCCAGGTATCTTGAAGTACCATTCCAAATAATCCATGCAGGGTTTCACGAGTCATCTCCCTAGTATCAACACCATCAATAGTAATTTTCCCAGCATTTATTTCATAGAAACGCATAAGCAAATTTACAAGAGTAGTCTTTCCAGCTCCTGTTGGCCCAACTATTGCAACAGTTTGTCCCGGTTTAGCTGTTACATTCATATCTTCAATAAGTGTAACTCCCTGTTTATAACCAAATTTAACATCTTTAAATTCAACTTCACCCTTAGGCAATTCTATAACCTTAGCTTCTGGTGAATCAGGGATTTCATCTATCTCATCCAACAATTCGAATACACGTTCAGCTGAAGCAATTGTTGATTGAACAACATTTACTATGTTAGCAGTTTGAACTATTGGCATTGTAAATTGTCTTGTATATTGAATAAAAGCTTGAATATCTCCAATTTCAATTTTCTTTTTAGCTACATAAATGCCTCCCACAACACAGACTACCACATAACCCACATTGTTGATAAAATTCATTATAGGCATTACTACACCTGATATAAATTGTGCTTTCCAGCCTACATCATATAATCTAGTATTTATTCCATCAAACTTTTCTATAGATTCCTTTTCTCTACCGAAAGCTTTGACAATCTTATGTCCAGTATACATTTCCTCAACGTGACCATTTAATTCACCAATGTCCTTTTGCTGGCCTGCAAAGTACTGCTGTGACTTTTTTGCAAGTCCACTAGTTGCAATTGCACATAATGGCAATGTTACAACTGCTACAAGTGTCAATATAGGACTGATAGTAAGCATCATTATTAAAACACCTATAATAGTAACAACTGATGTAACAAGTTGAGTTAAACTTTGTTGAAGTGTAGTAGATATATTATCCATATCATTTGTGACACGGCTTAATATTTCTCCATTAGTACGTGAATCATAGAATTTAATTGGTAATTTATTAAGTTTATCACTTAAATCTTCACGCATTTTGTACACGACATTTTGTCCTATACCCGCCATAATATATTGTTGTACAAATGAAAACAAAGAACTTATAATATACAATCCTATTAGCAGCAATATTACATGTCCAATATAAGTAAAGTCTACTTTACCACCGGTTTCACTTATAACTTTAGCTATTCCTGCTTTAATTCCTGCAAGTCCCTTTAGAACATCAGGGGTAGCAGTAACTTTATTTCCTGCCAATTTTTCAAGTGCAGTTTGCTCAGTCATTAGTTTAGTTAAAGCAAGCTTTCCATAAATACCTTCAAATAACTTTGTAGTTGCTTTTCCCAAAATCTTAGGACTTATTATATTAAAAATAGTACTTAATATAGCAAATATAAACACAATTATAAATTTAACAGAATGGGGTTTAAAATATAACAAAAGCCTTTTCAATGTTCCCTTAGCATCTTTTGCCTTCTGAACTGGTGCTCCAAATCCACCCATAGGACCGCCCTTTTGAGCTCCATCATTTTGTCTTTTATTATTTTCACTCATGCCAATTCCTCCTCTGACAACTGTGAGTAGACAATTTCATGATATACATCACAGGTATTTAAAAGTTCTTTATGATTGCCAATTCCCTCAATCTTACCTTCATCTAAAACTATTATTCTATCTGCATCCATTACTGTACTAACTCTCTGAGCTACAATAATAACTGTAGACTCCTTAGTTTCACCTTTAAGAGCAGCCCTAAGCTTTGCATCTGTTTTAAAATCTAAAGCTGAAAAGCTATCATCAAAAACATATATTTCTGGTCTTCTAACTAAAGCACGTGCAATGGAAAGACGCTGTTTTTGACCACCGGAAACATTATTACCGCCTTGTGCTATAACAGAATCAAAGCCTTCCTTCATATTTGATATAAAATCAGACGCCTGGGCAACCTCTGCCGCCTTTTCAATTTCTTCAGTGCTGGCATCACTTTTACCATATTTTATATTATCATTTATAGAACCGGTAAATAATACTGCTTTTTGTGGAACAAAGCCAATCTTAGCTCTTAACCTTTCCTGTGACATTTCACGTACATCTATACCATCTACCAGTACGCTTCCATTAATTACATCATAAAAACGCGGTATAAGATTAAGCAGCGTAGATTTTCCAGAACCAGTTCCCCCTATAATGGCAGTTACCTCTCCCGGCTCTGCACTAAAGGATATATTGCTTATAGCTGGCTGCTCAGCTCCTGGATAACTAAATGTTACATCTTTAAACTCCACATATCCTCTTTTATTTACTTCAGCATCTTTAGTTTCTTTTTCATCCACAATTTCTGGTTCCATCTCAAGTACTTCATTTATTCTTACAGCAGAAGCTTCTGCACGTGGAATCATAACAAACATAATCGCCATCATAAGGAATGAAAACATAATCTGCATCGCATATTGTATAAATGCCATCATATCTCCAACCTGCATATGTCCACTATCAATCCTAAGACCTCCAAACCATACAACTGCTATTTGTGTAGCACTAAGAGTGAACATCATAATTGGCATTAATCCTGCCATGATTCTATTAACTGTAAGTCCTGTATCTCTTATATCTATATTTGCTTCATTGAACCTTTTCTTTTCACTATTGATTCTATTAAAAGCACGAATTACTCTGATTCCAGTCAATCCTTCACGAGTAACAAGATTTAATTTATCAAGCTTTTGCTGCATAATTCTGAAATATGGCAATCCCTTAAGTAAAAATACTACTATAACAGCCAATAAAAAAGGAATTACAATTGCAAAAAGAATTGAAAGCTTAGCATCCTTATGAACTGCCATAATAATACCGCCTATTCCCATAAGTGGTGCACTAATCATCATACGCATTATCATTACAAGCACTTGCTGAACCTGGGTAATATCATTTGTAGTTCTTGTTATCATGGATGCTGTTCCCACTTTATCAAATTCATGTAATGAAAACTTTTCTGCTTTCTTAAATAGTATATCTCTTAAATTTCTACCTAATCCTACAGCAATCTTTGAACCTATAAGATTGGCCACAATCACACAGACAGCATCTCCTGCTGCCACAAGAATCATAATCTTACCTATGTTCATTATGTAATTTGTATCATTTTTAACTACACCATTATTTATAATATCTGACATTAATGTTGGTAAATATAACTCTGCTAAAGATTGAACAAAAAATAATACTATTACAACAATTAATGATATAGCAAAAGGTTTTAAATATTTTAATAATTTCAGCATGTATCGCCATCTCCATTCTTCTTAAATATATTAATTATTTTCTTTTATTGATAAAATAATTAAATGTTTCTGATAAGAGATCAGCTAACTGATCACTTTTTTCTTCTCCTAAATATTCTACTAATCCATTAATAGACTCTTCAAATTCTTTAGATGCCTTTTTTAAAATCTCCTCCCCTTTTTCTGTAACCTTAATTCTAACAGCACGTCTATCTTGTTTATCTATGCTGCGTTCTACAAAACCTCGTGCTTCAAGACTATTAATTTGTTGAGTAATTGTAGGTGATGCTACATTCAAAATATTACTTAACTCTGATGTTTTAACTCCCTCCTCATGTGTTTCTACATATCCCTTTATAGAAAACAATACCATAGTCTCACTATGAGTTAGGTTACAAATTGGACTTTTATGCTTGTGCACTCTTTTAAATTCAGCCAGACACTTCATAATTTTTTGTACAGTTAAATCTTTATTATCTCCCATATTTTTACTCCTCTATATCATTTAAATAAGTTAATTAATTATTAGCCTACCTAATTATATTTATAAGTTTGATTAATGTCAATAGTATAGATATTGATTTTGCCTAAATAGAATTGGATATTTTGACTTATAAGAAACTTTTTAAATCAAAATATCCATTTTGATTATATCCTTCTAAGAATATCATTTATTGAATCACTAACTCTAATTCTTTCCTCACATACCCAATCCTGATCAAACTCTAAATTAAAAGCTTTAGAAAACGAATAGTATAGATTTATCTTCTGATAAAAAATTTCTTGTTCATATAATTCCTTTATAAAACAACTTGGCTTAGATAACTTATCTTTTTTAGCTACAAACAATTCATCTATATATATTAAAAATGCATTAAACATATCTTGATTTGATACATCAAAAGGAATTTTTAGAAGTCTCCATTGAATTTTTTCTTCTAATCTATAACTTTTTATATTATCAAGGACTATTAAATATTCATTTATGTCCATTTTTCTGTAATAGGATAGTTTTTCTTCTTTAGTACTCCACAGTGCTAGCTTTTCTCTTAAAGACAATCCTTTGATTTTTAAAATTTCTTCACTTGGACCTACAACTGCCTGCTCTAATATCTTATCTTCTACCTCAAGATTTTCTCTTATATAATCTTGAACATTATTATAAGTGGCCACATATCCAACATCATATATGCCTTTTCTACCGGCTCTACCAGCTATCTGCTTTACTTCCTGAGAGTTTAAGTATCTTACCTCATTACCATCAAATTTTTTAATATCCATAAATACTATTCTCTTTATAGGCAGGTTTACTCCCATACCTATTGCATCTGTAGTTATTAATATCTTTGTTTCACCACTTGCAAATTGTTTATATTGTTTTTTTCTTACTTCTGCTGGTAAATCTCCATAAATAATACTAGCCTTTATTCCTGAACTAGAAAAGTAATAGGCTAAGTTTAGTACCATTTTCTTTGAAAATACTACTAAAGCATCACCATCCTCTACATGTCTATAGGCAAAAGTTTTATAGTCCATTTGCAGTGGTATATCTCTTTTGTATTCTTTAAATTTATATTCATCATTACAATCCTCTATTATATCTAAAAGTAGCTGCTTTGCATTTAATGCACCGCAAACATGAATTTCATTACAATTTAATGCTAAAATTGCTCTGGTCCATGCCGCCCCTCTTTGATCATCATCTATCATCTGAACTTCATCTATAACTGCTACTTCATAGTATTTACTTATATCAAGTTTTTCTATAGTACAGCAAATATGATCAGCACCCTCAACTATTATCTCCTCTTCCCCTGTCATTAAATTGCACTTTACTCCTTCTTTATTTAATCTTTCATAGTTTTCAAGGGCTAAAATTCTAAGTGGAGATAAATATATTCCCTTATTACATTCTTTAAGCCTCATCATTGCATTATAGGTTTTACCTGTATTTGTTTCTCCTAAATGTAAATAAAATTTTCTAGTTATCCTTCTTGCATCTCTGTATTCATCCTTGGGATTTAATGGAAATA
Organism: Clostridium arbusti SL206; assembly: GCF_000246895.1. Classification (GTDB taxonomy): domain Bacteria; phylum Bacillota; class Clostridia; order Clostridiales; family Clostridiaceae; genus Clostridium_I; species Clostridium_I arbusti. The sequence goes on from NZ_BAEV01000001.1 coordinate 20,252, forward strand.
CTTTATTGAATTCATGGGATATAATTTCTGGAATATGTTTAGTTATTAATACACTTATGATTCCAGACTTGAGATATCCTTCATAGTCCTCTTCTAATACATCTTCAAAAGTGAAATTAGTATGATTCTTATTGTTATAGCTTTCAATAAGCTTTCTTGATATATATTCTAAAAGACCTATATATTCTTCATATACTAAATCAAAATCTCGTAAATTTTCGTTTTCAAATTCTCTCAGTAATTTAAGTTTTTTTCTCACTGATGCTTCATGTTCCCACATCACATTTGACTTTGTATGTTTCACTACATTCTTTGTTTGGGCAAACTGATTCTTAATCTTTCTAAAGTTTCTCTCTATTGCTCCTGTCTTCATATAATTTCCTCCTCAATATGCCTCTGTGGTTCTTATAATATTTACATATGTATTATTCTATCATAATACAATAAAAACTATGTTATATTTTTAATTCACCTTATTCAGAAATTATTTAAACAAAGTTCTTATATTCATATTGAATATACTACGCTGATCTTATAGTTATCTATACTAAAATAACTTTTATCCATAAAAATAAAGTAACTGCATAAAAGTTTTTCTATTAAAAAACACTTTTAAAACAGCTACTTTATCTTACTCTTTAGAAAATATCAATGTCTAGTGATGGGATAAATATTATTTGATTAGCCCTTTATTTCTTAGAAAATCTTCTGCTACTACCTTTGGATCTTCACCATTATCAACTCTGTAGTTAAGACTACGCATATCCTCCTCCGTAATCTTTCCTTCCAGTTTTTCTAATAAAGGTCTTATCTTAGGATACTTTTCTAGCGTATCTTCTCTAACTAAAGGAGCTGCATAATATGGTGGAAAGAAATTTTTATCATCTTTTAATGTTTTAAGATTAAATTTCTTTAATAATCCATCTGTGGAAAAGGCATCTACAACTTGAGTTTCATTCTTTTCTAAAGCAGAATATCTAAGTCCACCATCTAAACCCTTAGTACTTTTAAAATTCAAACCATATAGCTTTTGAAGTCCAAGATATCCATCCGATCTGTTTATAAACTCCATAGTTGAACCTAAATTCAACTGATTACTAACCTTTGCTAAATCCGATATTGTATTTAAATTGTATTTATTAGCTACATCTTTATTCATAGCCAATACGTAAGTATTATTAAAACCTAATGTCTTCATCCATTCCATTTGATAATTTTTATGGAAATAGCCTTTTACGATGTTATATACTTTGTCTTTATCACTTATGGAATTTTGTTTCATTATGTTTACAAGTCCTGTACCTGTATATTCAACACATAAATCTACATTACCCGTTTTCATAGCATCAAATAATACATTAGTACCCCCTAAATTTAATTTTCTCTCAACCTTGTAATCAGTATTATCTTCTATAAGTGAAGCAAGCATGTTTCCAAGCACTAATTGTTCATTAAAGTTTTTGGAACCTACCACAATGGTATTTTTATTTTTATAATATCCAAATACAGTTCCTCCAATTATACATATAAGTAATACTACAGAAATAGCTATTTTATATTTTTTGATAGCTATTATAACACCTGACTTTTTTCTTCTTTCACTAGAATTCTTTATTCCATCTGGAGTTACTATATTCTCAATTTTAGCAATAATAAAATCAAGTACAATGGCAAGAATACATGCCGGAATAGCTCCAGCTAGAATCATATTATTATTTACAGTCTGCACTCCTGAGAATACTAAATATCCAAGTCCACCAGCACCAATAAATGCTGCTATAGTCATAAGACCTACTGCAGTAACTGCAGATATTCTGATTCCAGACATTATAATCGGCATAGCTAATGGAAATCTAACCTTTAATAATATTTGGTTATTTGTAAGCCCAATTCCCTTTGCAGCTTCAATAGTTGATGGATTGATATTTGTAAGTCCTGTGTAAGTATTTTTTACAATAGGTAATAATGAATACAATACTACCATTGCTATAGCTGGTTTACTTCCTATTCCAAGCACTGGTATTAAAAACCCTAGCAATGCCAAACTAGGAATAGATTGAACTATATTTGCCACAGTTATAATAGGTGTAGATAACTTTTTTGCTTTAACTATTAATATTCCTAGTGGAATTCCAACTAAGATAGATATTATAACTGATAATAGGGTTAATTGAATATGTTGAATAAATAAATCATATATTTGCAATCTTTTATCTATTATAAAATTAAAAAAAGTATTTACTTCTTGCACTAGGCTTCTACCTCCTTATTCATAAGTTGATCACTTAGTACAGATAACAAACTACTTTTAGTAACAAGCCCCACCAATTTGGAATCATTATCTACTGCTGGAACATAGCCTATACTTTCTTTTTCTATAGTTTCCAAAACATTTAATATAGATTCTTCACAATTCACTGTTATTACTTCAGTTTCCATTATATCTTTTAATTTTTTATTTTTATCCATACTAGATCTAATTTCTTTCAATGTTATAATCCCACTCAGCGTATTATCTTTGTTTACAACAAGTAAGCTATCTACATGATTATACTTCATTATTTCTATAGCTTGTATCACAGTTCTCTCTGCACTGGATTTGATAGGATTTTCTATCATGATATCTTCAACTTTTATGAGTTCAGGTTGACTCCATATTCTGTTAGCACCAATAAAGTTTTTTACAAAGTCATTAGCAGGATTTCTCAATATATTTTCAGGGGTATCAAATTGAACTACTCGTCCAGATTCCATAATACAAATTTTATCTGCTAATTTTAATGCTTCATCCATATCATGAGTTACAAATACTATAGTTTTCTTTATATTTTGCTGTATATTAAACACCTCATCCTGAAGCTGATTTCTAGTTACAGGATCTAATGCACTAAAAGGCTCATCCATAAGTATTATTTCAGGATCCATGGCAAAGGCTCTTGCTATTCCTACTCTCTGCTGCTGCCCACCACTAAGTTCGCTAGGATACTTATCCAAATAATCTTCCGGCTTCATATCTACCAATTCTAGTAGTTCCTTTGTTTTTTCATCTACCTTTTCCTTTGATAGCTTTTCTATAGATGGTATTAACTCTATATTTTCTTTTACCGTCAGATGAGGGAGAAGTCCTGTTTGCTGTATTACATACCCCATACTCCTTCTTAGTTTAATAGTATCTTCTTCCTGTATTCTATTACCATCAATTAAGATATCACCCGAAGTAAATTCTATAAGTTTATTTATCATCTTTAGCGTAGTCGTTTTACCACAACCACTAGGTCCTATAAAAGTCACCAATTCTCCTTTCTCTATTTTTATATTTATATCATGAAGTATAGTTTTACCATTTATTACTTTATTAATATTTTTAAATTCTATCACTAACATTCCTCCATTCTCGAAAAGTAACAACCCAATGTTATCATAGAGTTGTTACATTGTAAAGAATAATCAATCTTTTTTATCTATAAGTAATCTTACTTCATCGAGATTACTATTATTATTTGGGTTAAAATAAATTACTTTATTCATAACTCAAAATTTTTATTTTTATGTACATAAAAATAAATCGTAAAGTTTGTAAAAAAACTTCACGATTTAATCTTATTTGTCATACAGAAATTTTTTAGTCCTATAATAAGTACTCTCATCCCCTATTGCAATAAAAACATCATTTTCCATAAATACTGTATATGGACCTGGAGAAAGAATTAATTTACCATTTCGTCTTATAGCAATTATAGTAGCCCCTGTATTTTGCCAAAATTTCACTTCTGATATAGCTTTTCCTATTATATGAAGACCAGCATATATTTCAAATTCAAATGGAGTAAACGGATTACTTTTATTAAATCTATTAGAATAATCAATTAGTTCATTTGTAATATTTTCCATGCTTTTGTCTAATTGCCTTCTCTTTGCCATTAGACCTGTTATTTCTTTTTTTAAAGATGTCATTGAATCTATATCTTTAAATTTATCAATAAATTTTAAACAATTATCTACAGATTCTATAATAATTCCACTACCCTTTGTTACCTTAACTATTCCCATATCGCTTAATAGAATAGTAGCTCTTCTTATGGTTTCAGGTGAAACATTATATTGACTTGCAAGTGATGATCTACCATATAATTTATCACCAACATTAAAGTCTCTTGCAACTATTCTGTTGGCAATATCTATTGCTATTTTTTGATAAACAGGTTTTACAATTGATTCACTTGACATTTAAACTTCATCTTCCTTTATTAGTCCCATTATAGCCATTATATAGCCATAGAATCCGAAACCACAGATTTGTCCTATACAAGCTGGTGCTGTAACAGATTTTCTTCTAAACTCTTCTCTTGAATGTATATTACTTATATGTACTTCTACAGTTTTAATAGATACAGATTTAAGAGCATCATAAATGGCAATGCTATAGTGAGTATATGCACCAGGATTTATGACAATCCCATCATACTTTTCATAAGCATCTTGTATATATCCAATTATTTCGCCTTCAATATTACTCTGTAAAATATCAACATCCACTTCCAATTTTTTAGACTCATCTTTTATGTAACTACATAAATTTTCATAATTTTTAGTTCCATAAATATTTTTCTCTCTGATACCTAGGAAATTAATGTTAGGTCCATTAATTACTAATACCTTCATAAGTATACGCTTCCTTTATAAACTTATTTTTTAACTATTAAGCTACCTTTGGACATATGAAAATAAAAAATGCCAAACTCAAAATACAAACTAAACTAGTATACTGATCATTTATTCATTTGAAAATTTCCTAATTATATTCAATATATTGTCTAAGACATATTTTAAATCTTTATCATTTATGATTTCATAGTCACAATATCCTTTATATAAGTGAAATCTTTCATCATAAAGCTTATATAAATGTTCTTTTGTACCCTTTAAAAGCGGACGATTAACTGTATCTACATCTTTAATTATATCTTCTATAGGTCTATTTATAAATAGTACTATACCATTTTCTTTTAGATATTTCATATTATCTAGTGATTTTATAACTCCACCACCAGTAGAAATAACAACAGATTTTTCACTACTAATTTCTTTCACTACCTGGGTTTCAAGCTTTCTAAAATATGATTCTCCTTGTTTAAATATATCGGTTATAGTTTTTCCTTCTTTTTTTTCTATGTATTCATCCGTATCATATAACTTCAATCCATGAATCTTTGCTATATTCTTAGCTATAGTAGTCTTTCCAGATCCAGGCATACCTATGAATACTATATTTTTTTGTAAATTCATAATAAAATCACACCTTTTGAATGTTTTAATTATAATTGTTCTTTCAAAAGTTCATTATATATTTTATCTACTATAGTTTCATCAATAGTAATATCATTCCAGAGTTCTTCTGCAACTATAGCTTGCCCAACTAGCATATACAAACCATTAACTGATTTTATACCCTTTTCTCTAGCAAACTTTAAAAATAGTGTCTCTTTAGGATTGTATATTAAGTCCACAGCAGAAGAAAATCTACCTATACAACTTTCATCTATGGGAGAATTTTCTATTTTTGGATACATACCACAAGGAGTGCAATTTACAATTACATCTCCTTGCTTTAAAAGACTTAATTCATCATAATTAATAATCTTAACATTTTTGAAATTTTGTGCTGCCTTTTTAACATCCCTACTTACAAGTAATACTTCACTAGCATTACTATCTATAAAGAATTGTATAACGGCTTTAGCTGCACCACCAGCTCCTAAAACTACAATCCTTTTGTTCTTTACAGGTATATCATTCTTTGCAAGCATTCTTGCAAAGCCATAATAATCCGTATTATGTCCAATAATTTTATTATCTTGAAAACATACAGTATTAACTGCCCCTATTTCACTTGCCTGAATTGATACATCATCTAAATACTTCATAATATCTACTTTATAGGGTATAGTAACATTTAAACCCTTTATGCCTTTTTCTTTTAAATCTTTAAAATCAATTTCCAGATTTTCCTTTTTTATTTCAAACAAGTCATACCTTGCGTCCATCTTTAATATTTTATATAATTTTGAATGTATAATAGGTGAAACACTATGACCTAGCTTTTCTCCAATAAGACCAAATGTATAGCTCATATTATTCCCCCCTCCTTGTACTGTCTATCCAAGTATTAGTTTTATAATTACCTAAAAGCTTAAAATAGCTACTTTTTTGCTCTATACCCTTAACAGCGTCTTTTATAAAATCTTCTGTTATATTACCTTGAAAATCAATATAGAAAAAGTATTCCCAATTCTTACCTTCCATTGGTCTGGACTGAATAGTAAGCATATTTAGGTTGTTCTCTGAAAAACCCCTCAATATACCATAAAGAGAGCCTGGTTTATGTGGCACAGAAATAACTATACTTATTTTATCTGCACCTCTCTCTATCTCTAACTCTTTTCCTATTATTATGAATCTAGTGTAATTACTATTATTATAATTTATGTCCCTTTTAATTATATCTAAATCATATAGCTTTGCTGCCTTTTCGCTAGCTACAGCAGCTATACTCTTACTCTTTGTATCAGCTACCATTTTTGCACTTATCGCTGTATTATAGTAAGGAATAAGCTTCCACTGCGGATAATCTTTAAAGAAAATACTGCTTTGTTGGAATGCCTGAGGGTGAGAATAAACTTCTTTTATGTCTTCACTTCTTGTTCCCTTTATTCCAACTAAATGCTGAGATATCTTTATACACTTCTCAGCTACCATATATAAACCATACTTTCTCAAAAGATCATATACTTCTGAAATACTTCCTGTTGATGAATTTTCCACAGGTAAGATTCCATATTTTATCTTCCCATCTTTTAAAGCCTTAAATACTTCTTCAAATTGGTTAAAACTATGAGTTTTAACTTCATCTCCAAAATAGTTTAGTAGAGCCTCTTCACTAAAGGAACCTGCCACACCCTGAAAACCTACATTAATGTTAGAATCTCTAACTTCACTTCTTATACTTTCTTTTATAATATAATCCAAATTTTCTAAAGAACTTTCCTTTTTTATCTCATTAATATCAAACATTTTATTTGATTCAAGATTTCTACTTATAGACATTATAGCTTTAAAAAAATCCTCTGTAGCACCACTGAATTCTTTATTATTCAAATTACCTATATTTTTTTCTATTACTTGTTTTTCCCTTTTAGCATTTAAAATTGGTATAGAATTTTTAGTTTTGTATCTTGCTACATCTAAAACAGCTTTCATCCTCTTTTCAAAAAGAGATACCATTTCTTTATCGATACTATCAATTTCCTGACGAAGTGCTTCTAAGTCTTTCATAGAAAAGCCTCCTTATTTATATAAAACATCTTAAAATAAATACCTTAACTTAAATCATCTTCGAGAATAACAAATAAATCATTACTCCCGAAGATGTATATTATCTAATGTCATACATTAAGTCCAATATAGTAATTGCTGCACCTGCCTCGACTACTGGTACTGCTCTTTGAACAATACAAGGATCATGACGACCTTTTATTTCAAGGTCTGCATTTTCATTGTTTTCTATATCAATAGTATGTTGAAGTCTGGATATAGATGCAGTAGGCTTAAAAACCGTTCTAAATACCATGGGCATTCCATTTGTTATGCCACCTAGTATTCCACCATTATTATTAGTACGAGTTTTAACCTGATCATTCTCTATATAATACTCATCATTGGCCTCTGAACCCTTAAGTTTAGATATATCAAAACCTTCTCCAAACTCTATCCCCTTTACTGCTGGAATAGAAAAAATCATATGAGATAGCTGTGCTTCTACTGAATAAAAAAATGGTGATCCTATTCCAGCTGGTAGATTTAAAACTGCAGTTTCAACTATTCCTCCTACAGAGTCCAATTCTCCTTTAGCATCTATTATTAGTTTTCTCATTTCTACGCCTTTTTCCTTATCAATTGTAGGAAATTCTTCTTTTAATAGAGTCTTTAATAGAGAATCTTCTATATTTACTTTATCAAAAGAATCATCTTCTATATTAGAAATACTCTTTATATGACTACCAATTAGTATTCCCTTCTTAGCTAATATTTGCTTAGCTATGGCTCCAGCAAATACAATAGGTGCAGTTATTCTACCTGAAAAATGGCCGCCACCTCTATAATCATTGAATCCCTTGTATCTTATATTCCCTGTATAATCTGCATGACCTGGACGCATAAGGTTCTTCAATTTACTATAATCCTTAGAATGTTGATCAGAATTACGTATTATGGCACATAATGGAGATCCAGTAGTTTTATTATTAAAATAACCCGAAAGAATCTCAAACTGATCAGCTTCTTTTCTAGCAGTAGAGAGCTTGCTTTTACCAGGCATCCTTCTTTCCATTTCGCTCTTTATGTAATCAATATCCAATTCAATTCCTGGCAAAAGACCATCTATAGTAATACCTATAGCATTTCCATGAGATTCTCCAAAAATTGAAAGTTTAATGTTTTTACCCCATACTCCACTCATGGATATTCCCTCCTAGTTTTTTAAAGTCCTGCCAAAAGGTAGGATAAGATTTTTTTACACACCCGCTATCCTTTATAACCACTTCATCTTTGCATCTGATTGAAGCTACTGCAAGGGCCATAGCAATTCTATGATCATTCCAACTATCTACTTCTCCGCCTGTAAGTTCTTTTTTACCTCTTATTATAAGCCCATCCTTTTTCTCTTCTAAATCTGCACCTAATTTATTCAATTCTGTAGTTATTGCAGTTAATCTATCCGACTCCTTTATTCTAAGTCTTCCTGCATTAATAACCTCTGTAGTACCTTCACTAACAGCAGCTAATACCGCAAGAACTGGTATTATATCAGGGCATTGAGATGCATCTATGATAGTAGATTCGGTTACAGTAGTACTTGCATATATTTTATCACTATTAATTCCTAGTGTTCCATTCATTCTCTGTATTATATCTATTACTTCCTTGTCACCTTGCTGAGAGTGCGAATTTAAATCAAGACAATCTATTTCTCCACCTATAGTCCCTGCTACAAGCCAAAAAGCTGCCTGTGAGAAATCGCCTTCAACTCTGTAATCTCTGCTCTTATATTCTTGATTACCTTTTATTAAAAACTCTTTATAATCATTATTTATTACTTCAATGGAGAACTTTTCTAAAATGTCCATAGTTAAATCTAAATAGCCCTTTGATTCAAGTTTTTTATTGATTATAATTTTAGAATCACCATCCAGTAATGGTAGTGTAAACATAAGACCTGTTATAAACTGTGAACTAACATCTCCATCTATAGTAAACTCTCCAGATTCCAGCTTACCTTTCACATTTAAAGGCAGCATTCCATTTGTGTTAGAATATTCTATACCTTGTTTATCAAAGATTTCATAATATTGATCTAGAGGGCGAGAAACTAATTTTCCTCTTCCTTTGAATACAACATCATTCTCTTTAATTAAACAAATTGGTATAAAAAACCTTAGAGATGAACCTGACTCTGAACAATCAATTTCTCTATTCAGTAATTTTAATTCTTCATTTCCTTCTATTATCAATGTGTAAGTATTATTTTTCTCTTTTTTCTTTTCTATAGTTACACCTAATGCTTCCATAGCATTACAGGTTGTTAATATATCTTCAGAAAACATAACGTTTTCTACAACACTCTTGCCTTTAGAGAATCCTGCTGCAATTATAGCTCTATGACTTAAACTTTTAGACGGCGGAATTGTTACTTCACCTTTTAATTTTGATGGAGTTATTTTAACATAATTCATATCCTTATCCACCTCTCCTAAATATAATTTTCCATAAGCTTGCTATCTATATTTTTAATAAATGCTTCACCTAGTTTATTCAATAAAATAATATTCATTCTATCTCTATCATTTTTTTTATCCATAGCTATAGTATTTAATACTTTAGATTTATCTAAAGCTTCAACTTCAAAAGGTAAGCTATATTTAATTAATATTTGCTTTAATAACTCCGCAGTCCCTTTTTCAGTTATACCCATAGCTTCACTATTTTTAGTAATCTTATACATTCCCATGGCAACAGCCTCACCATGAGTATATTTTTCATACCCAAAGTATTTTTCAATAGCATGGCCTATAGTATGCCCAAAATTCAACATCATCCTATCGCCCTTATCTTTTTCGTCTTTCTCAACTACTTCTTTTTTTATGCTGCAACAGGTATAGATTATTTCATCTATATTTTCTAAAAGTTCCTCATCACCATTAAAACTAAGCAGTGTATCAAACAATTTTCTGTCTTTAATAGCACCATACTTTATTACTTCACCCATACCATCGTGAAGAAATTTTTTATGTAATGTTTTTAAAACATTAGGATCAATAAATACTGCTTCTGGATGATAAAAATTACCTATTAAATTTTTACCTTTTGGGAGGTCTACTGCCACTTTTCCACCTATACTACTATCTATTTGAGCTAATAGCGATGTAGGAATCTGAACAAAAGGTATCCCTCTTAATGTAGTTGAAGCCGCAAATCCAGTTAAATCTCCTACTACTCCTCCACCAAGAGCAACTATAAGATCTCCTCTTGTTACACCGAAATCTAACAATTCATCGTAAAGATTAAGTAATACATTAACTGACTTACTTTTTTCTCCAGCTTCTACAACAAAGGTCTTTACATTATAGTCCTCACTTTTTAGATTGTCTTCAACCTTTTGTCCATATATACTGTTAACATTTGAATCTGTTACTACAGCAATTTTATTTCCACCGTATATTTTCTTAATTTCTTTTCCAATGGAATCTATTAGTCCTCTTTCTATATGGATTGGATAAGTTTTATGTGAAAGGTTTATCATAATATTACTCATTGCCGTTAAGTTTCCTCCTTTTTGAACCTGCCATATCAAATATTTTTTTCATTGAGGTAGCATCTTCATTTTTAATAGCCTCTTTCATAACAGCTAAATTATGTTCAAATTCTTCAAGTTCAGCAATAATATTCTCTTTGTTTGCAATAAATAATTCTGACCACAAGTCAGGATTAATTAGAGCAACTCTTGTTGCATCCCTAAAGCTTCCACCAACAAAGAATCCTCTTTCTTTATCAAAATTGTCGCAGTTCATTAAGGCCACAGCAATTATATGTGGAATTCCACTAGTATAGGCTATGATTTTATCATGCACATTAGCATCTATAAAAACTACATTCTTACATCCTATACCTGTAGCAATTTTTTTTATCAACTCAATATTTTCTTTTTTATTCTTATTTGTAGGAGTTATTATATAATTTGCATTTTTAAAAATATCCTTAGAGGCAAAAGCAAGACCTCTTGATTCTCTTCCTGCCATTGGATGACCTCCAACAAAATCAACCCAATCAGGTATAAATTCAGATACTTCCTTTACTACACTTTCTTTAATACCAGAGGTGTCAGTAATAACTGCACCTCTTTTAAAATTGTCCTTATTATTTCTTATAAACTCTATTGCAGCTTCTGGATACAAAGATATTATAACTATATCTGATTTATTTAGTGGTATTTTAGCATCCCTATATCCTTTATCTATAATACCTAAATCTTCTGCGGATTTAAGTGCATTTAAATCAATATCAATTCCCCATAAATTATTAGGATTTAGCTCCTTAAGGGCCATAGCATAAGATCCACCAATTAATCCAAGTCCAACAACGGTAATATTAAATTCCAAGCTTATCAACATTAAAGCTCCATTTGAATTTTTCTATTTCCTTTAAAGATTCCATTAGAGACTTGAATTTATTTGGTTTTATTGATTGTTGACCATCACATTTAGCATTAGCAGGATCATTATGCACCTCAATTATTAATCCATCTGCACCTACAGCAACAGCTGCCTTTGCAAGAGGTTCTACCATCCACCATAGTCCAGCTGCATGACTTGGATCAACTATAACAGGAAGATGACTTTGTTTCTTTATAGCTGGTATAGCACTTAAATCTAGAGTATTCCTAGTGTAAGTCTCATAAGTTCTTATTCCTCTTTCACATAATATTACATTTTCATTTCCACCAGCCATTATATATTCTGCGGACATAAGTAATTCTTCAATAGTAGCACATAGTCCTCTTTTTAAAAGAATAGGCTTATTAGTTTTTCCAAGTTCCTTTAGAAGTTCGAAGTTCTGCATATTTCTGGCTCCAACCTGAATTACATCAACATCGTCTACAAATTTATCAAGCATCTTAGTTCCCATTAATTCTGTTACTATTGGAAGCCCTGTCTTTTCTCTAGCAATTTTTAAAAGTTCTAAACCTTCTAGTTCCATACCTTGAAAACTGTAAGGTGAAGTTCTAGGTTTGAAAGCACCACCTCTTAAAAATCCTGCACCTGATTCTTTAACATCTTCTGCTATACTTACAATCTGGTCTTCACTTTCAACAGAACATGGTCCTGCTATAACAGCTAATTTATCTCCGCCTATAGTTCTGCCATTTATATTAATTATAGAATCCTCAGGGTGGAATAATCTATTTGCTTTCTTATATGGTTCCTGAACAACCATAACTTTTTCAACAGATTCATAAGCTTGAATTTGCTCTGGATCTAGTGAAGTAGTATCTCCGATTAGTCCCAATATACAGTATTTATCCCCAAAATCCTCATGAACGATTAATCCTTTTTGCTCTAATCTTCCCTTGAAAGCTTCTATTTCATTTTTTGGTGTTCCTACTTTCATAACAATTATCATAATAATTGCCTCCTCTATTAATTATTTATTTTTAATCTTCTGTTTTAGTTTAAGAAGATATGAAGATACTTTGTAATTAATTATTTTATAAAATCAATCTAATATTAAAACTATAATTATAATTTCTAATAGTTAGCTATTTTATACTGTATAGTGTTAAAGCACTTATATTATACCTATTTTTCTATTATTAATCAAAGTTATTCTTTATATTATTGTTAATAAATACTTATTTTCTGATAAAACAAAAGGAAGACCCTTAATGAGTCTTCCTGTTAATCAATAATTTAACAATTGATTTATTTATCAAACAGCAATTAATCTATTAAACTCATTGTGTAAAGATATATGAAATTTTTTTGTGCAGAAGTAATAACCAGCGCTAAAATAAAAGCCCCAGCTAAAATAAAAACCATATATTTTTTTACTTCCTCTATTAACAAGTTTATTCATATAAATTCACCAACTTTTCTTTTAGATTATCTTGTAAATAACTTTTATACTAATTATAGCAAATAAGAATTTTCTGTCAACGATTTTCAAGAAAAATTTAATGATATATTAAACTATAAGCACAAACAAATATTGGTATATACACATTTAAATATATCTCTGTAAAAAATGTTAAATACATTAATTGTATTGATTTTAGAAAATTAGTTAAAGAAATCCCTAATGTTCATTTTATATCCTATTAGGGATTTCTTTGATTTAATAATTAACTTTTTTATATGTTTAACTTATTTAAATTGTTTACCAATTTCATTAGCAACAATTATTGCACCATAGACAGACTCTACATCAACGTCAAATGGCATATTGTGCATAGTATCACCTTCTGCACATGAAGATTCTGCAACTTTCATTATAGCTTCTTTATTTATAACATTTACACCCATATCTTCTAAAGATACTGGTAGTCCTATGTTTACCATAAATTCTATAGCTTGCTTTATTTCTTCTATAGGTGCATCCTCAAGAACTAATTGTACTAATGTACCAAATGCAACTTTTTCTCCATGAGATACACGATGTAACTCTGTAAGAACAGTAAGTCCATTACTGATAGCATGAGCAGCAGCCAATCCAGAACTCTCAGCTCCAACTCCACTTAAATATATGTTTGCTTCAATTATGTTTTCAAGAGCTTTAGTTAAAACTCCTTTTTCATTTGAAAGTTTTGCTTTTACGCCATCTGCAAGAAGAGTCTCATGACAAAGTTCTGCAAGTGCCATAGCTGCTTTTGTTATCTTAGTACCAACTAAATTCTTTGCATTAGCTTTATAACAAGCTCTTGCTTCATAATAAGTTGCAAAAGCGTCGCCCATACCAGCTGCTAAAAATTTTACTGGTGCCTTTACAATTATATCTGTGTCAACTATAACCATATCAGGATTGTGTGGTAAAAATAAATATTCACTGAATTCTCCCTTTTCTGTATATATAACAGTAAGCGCAGTACATGGAGCATCACATGATGCTAAAGTTGGTATTATAACAACTGGTAAACTAGTATAATATCCAATTGCTTTTACTGTATCTAGAGTTTTTCCTCCTCCTATAGCAACTACTGCTTCAGCTTTTTTTGCTTTTACGATTTCTATTAATCTGTCAATTTCACTTTTTGTACATTCTCCATTAAATTTTTCGAATGACACTTCTTTTTCGCTACTCTGAAAACTTTTCCCTATCTTTTCCTTTGCTTGATCCACAACAAAAGGATCTGCTACTACAAGGAAAGATTTTCCTAAACTTTCTATGTAACTTTCCAACTTTAATAATACTCCTGAACCTTGTATATACTTGCTTGGTGATTGAATTGATTTTACTATCATAACTTTCCCCTCCGTAATATTATAATTTAAATCAATTGTTTGTTAAATAACAAATAATATGTGTTATTCAACAGACAAGTATATTATATATCAAAATATAACTATATGTCTTTAAAATTTAGTATTTTTATAATGTTTTAATATTCTGACAACTGCTGATTTCATTTGTATTTACAGCAAATAAAACTTCTTACAAAAAAATCCTTAATACAATATTTCAAATCATATCAAGGATTATGTTATCAATTTTTTAAATATATTATTCAAATAATATCCTAATATAATAATCTAGCTATCTAAGGATTATGTTTATTTAAAGACTGGTCTAATGTATGCCAAGCTAATACTGCACACTTAACACGTGCTGGCATGTTGGATATATTTTTAAGAGCTAATGCATCTTCCAATATCTCAAGTTGTTTTTCATCAGTTATTTTCCTTTTTATCATCCCTAGAAAAGTCTCTATTATATGTTTTGCTTCATCTACAGTTTTTCCTTTTATTAAATCTATCATTATAGATGTAGAAGCTTGAGATATTGCACATCCTACTCCAGTGAATGCCGCGTCTTCAATTATATTATCATTTATCTTTAATTCAAGTTCTATCTCATCTCCACAACTTGGATTATGACCTTGTTCAACTACATCAGCACCTTCAATATGTCTTTTATTGTGATGTGATGCATTATGCTCCATAATGATTTCTGAATATATACTATTAAGATCCATAGCCTAACCACTTCCTTGTACTTTTTAAGCCTTCTGTCAGCGCATCTATATCTTCTCTAACATTATAAAGATAAAAACTTGCTCTGCAAGTAGCATTGACCCCCATATATCTCATCAGTGGATGTGCACAATGGTGTCCTGCTCTTATAGCAACTCCAGAAGCATCTAGTATAGATGCTACATCATGAGGGTGCACATCCTGTACATTAAAAGAAATCACCCCAGCCTTTTTATTTATGTCCTTTGATCCATATACAGTAATGTATGGTATTTCGCTTAACTTTTCTAGAGCATAGCTGACAAGATCCTTCTCTATATTTACGATATTATCCATACCTACATTTTGTAGATATCTTATTGCTGCAGTAAGTCCCACTGCTCCCCCTACATTTTGTGTACCACCTTCAAATTTATATGGTACTTCTGCAAAGGTAGCTTTCTGCTCCCATACATATTCTATCATATCTCCTCCAAAGATAAAGGGAGGCATCTTTTCTAATAATTCTTCTTTACCATAAACCACTCCAATTCCCATAGGCGATAACATCTTATGGCCTGAAAACACTATAAAATCTGCATCTAATTCTCTAACATTAACCGACATATGTGGTATACTCTGTGAACCGTCTACTATAGCAATAGCTCCAACACTATGAGCCTTTCTAATAATGTCTTTTATAGGGTTAATAGTTCCTAAAACATTAGATACTTGAGTAACTGAAACAATTTTAGTTTTTTCAGTTATTTTACTTTCAACTTCTTCTGTAGATATTATACCCTCATCATTTAAATATAAATACTTAAGCACTGCACCCTTTGCCTTTGCCACTTGTTGCCATGGAACCAAATTTGAATGGTGTTCTGCTATGGATATAACTATCTCATCCCCAGGATTTATAAAGTTCATTCCATAAGAGTACGCTAATAAATTAAAACCCTCTGTTGCATTTTTTACAAACACTATTTCCTTAGCTTTTTCTGCTCCTATAAAATTTTTTACAACTTCCCTTGTATTCTCATATATCTCTGTTGCTTTTATGCTAAGATAATAGGCTCCTCTATGAGGATTAGCATTAAATTTATTATAATAATCATTTACTGCATTTATTACTTCTGATGGTTTTTGAGTAGTAGCAGCACTATCTAAATAGGCCAATCTATGCTCATTAACCTTTTGATTTATAGTAGGGAAATCTAATATATATTTATTATTCATTTATAAGCTTCCTCCTAATACTCTCAGAAATTTCATTTTTAACACTCTCTATGGGGATTTTATTTATTATAGGATGAAAAGCAGCTTCTATTATAAGTTTTTTAGCTTCCTTTTCACTAATTCCTCTGCTCATTAAATAAAATAACTTATTGGCATCTATTTTTCCAGCACTAGCAGCATGTTGTCCTTCCACATCATCCTCAGTACAAAGAAGTATTGGCACAGACCTATTTCTTACATTAGGACTTAAAATCATTGTATACTCTTCTTCTTGCCCTTTAGATTTAGAAGCTCCTCTTTTAAAATCCAAAGTACCTTTAAATATTTTATTACTCTTATCTAAAAGAGCTCCTCTTGCCTTAATAGAGCTATTAGTTTCTTTGCCATAGTGATTTATTAAATAATTTATATCTATATTTCTCTCTTTATCACCTAAATAAATAGAGTATAAGTTTTCGGCACTCTTATATCCGTTTAGTTCTGTTCTATAATTAGTTACACTATGAAGAGCTCCAAGCTCTACTACTATACAATTTATTTTTGCTTCATCTTCTAACTTTGTTACGTTAGCATCAAGATGAACAGATTTATCAGACATAGTCTGTATTTTTATGAGATTTATAGTTGAACCCTTTTTCCCATATATCCTTGTAAATCCATTATGAAAATAATCTGCTCCATCATATGAATCATATTTAATAACTACTGTAACCTCACTATTTTCTTCTGCAATTATTATATTATCATCTATTACTATAGGATTCTCTTTATCCATGGAATATTCTATAAATACTGGTTTCGATGAACTTTTATCCTTTGAAGTCTGTATAAATACCCCTGCATTATAATGGTTTTTTACCTGTTCTGTTGCCTCTACGCTTATACCTTCATAATTTAAAGTATCCAATATCCTTAAAGTATTAGTATCTTTATTAATATTAATAACTTTTATTCCATCTTCATAGGAACCTTTAAGTACACTTTTATCATAGGACTTTATTTTTGGAAGTTCTCTATTTATAGATAGATCATTTACCCCGAGCCATCTCCAAGTTCTTACAGGAATTTTATTTATATTTTTCAATGTATTATCACTCATTATACTCACCACCTAACCAATATTTCCATCTAATTCAAGATTTATAAGGTTGTTCATTTCAACTGCATATTCCAAAGGTAGTTCTTTAGCTATAGGCTCCACAAATCCTCTTACAATCATTGCTTTTGCCTCTTCTTCACTTATACCCCTTGACATAAGATAAAATATAGCTTCATCACTTATTCTTCCTATCTTTGCTTCATGTCCAATGTCTACTTCGTCATTTAATATATCAAGTACAGGCAATGTATCTGAGCGAGAAATATCATCTAACATTAATGATTCGCAGGATACTGATGCCTTTGAATGATGCGCATTAGGAGAAACCTTAACAGCCCCTCTATATACAGCAGTACCATCGCCCTTAGATATAGACTTTGAATTTATAGTAGAAGATGTATACGGTGCTGCATGAACCATTTTAGCTCCAGTGTCTAAATGCTGACCTTTACCTGCAAAAGTTACTCCAGTAAACTCTGCCTTTGCACCTTCACCTTTTAGTATACTCATTGGATAAAGCATTGAAATCTTTGATCCAAATGAACCAGATACCCATTCAATAGTTCCATTTTTCTCTATAGATGCTCTTTTCGTATTTAAGTTAAGCATATTTCTTGACCAATTTTCTATAGTCGAATATCTTAAAGTTGCCCCTTCTTTAACATAGAGTTCTACACATCCAGCATGTAAATTTGTTACATTATATTTTGGCGCTGAACACCCTTCAATAAAATGAAGTTTAGCTCCTTTTTCTACTATGATTAATGTATGTTCAAACTGCCCTGCTCCTGGTGAATTCAGTCTAAAATAGGATTGTAATGGTATTTCTACATCTACACCTTCAGGTACATACACAAATGAACCACCTGACCAAACAGCTCCATGAAGAGC
Source organism: Clostridium arbusti SL206 (assembly GCF_000246895.1). Classification (GTDB taxonomy): domain Bacteria; phylum Bacillota; class Clostridia; order Clostridiales; family Clostridiaceae; genus Clostridium_I; species Clostridium_I arbusti. The sequence goes on from NZ_BAEV01000001.1 coordinate 38,756, forward strand.
TACAAATTTGTGATCATTTGGCGGTACTAATTTCATAAAATATTCTTTTACTATATCTTCATAATCCCTTAATGCAGTTTCCATATCAGTATAAACAATACCCTGTTTAACCAATTCCTCCTTTATACTGTGATATACTACTTCTGAATCATACTGAGCACCTACTCCAGCCAAGGATTCTCTTTCTGCTTTAGGTATTCCTAATTTTTCAAAAGTATCCTTTATATCTTCAGGTACGTCTTTCCAATTACCTTTCATTTCAGTATTAGGCTTAACATAAGTAACTATATTATCCATATCAAGTTCATCTAAAGAAGGTCCCCAAGTTGGCATATCCATACTATTGTAAATTTCTAATGATTTGAGCCTAAATTCAGTCATCCATTCTGGATCATTCTTTTCCTTGGAAATATTCATTATTATTTCTTTAGTAAGTCCTTTTTTAGATTTATAGCTATATACGTCTTTATTCTTTATATCATAAAATCCTCTATCTAAATCCTCTATAATTATCTTCTTCTTTTCCATGAGACTAACCCTCCTTTTAATTTCTTAATTATGAATTTAAGGCAGCTTCTTTAAATTCTCCAAATCCATTATTATTTATCTCATCTACCAAGGAGGCATCTCCAGTTTTAACAACTTTACCATTTAATACAATATGGACAAAATCAGGTCTTAAATCTTCCAATATTTTACTATTATGAGTTATTATAATTATAGCATTATCATTACTTTTAAATTTATTTACACCTTTTGACACTATTTTCACTGCATCCACATCAAGTCCGGAGTCCGTCTCATCTAATATAGCTAATTTTGGATTTAACATCATCATTTGAATTATTTCATTTTTCTTTTTTTCTCCACCAGAGAAACCTACATTTAAGTATCTTGAAGCATAACTTTCATCAAATTGTAAAACTTCCAATTTTTCCTTTAACTCTTTCCTAAAGGCCATTAATTTAATGGGCTTTCCTGTGATGGCCGTTCTAGCTCCTCTTAGAAGTCCCTCTACAGTTATACCGGGGACCTCCTCTGGTGACTGAAAAGATAAAAATATTCCTTTTCTAGCTCTTTCATCTGTTTTTAAATCATTTATTCTTTCATCTTCAAAAATTATATCTCCACTTGTAATTTTATATTTAGGATGCCCCATAATTACATTTACCAACGTTGATTTTCCTGCCCCATTAGGTCCCATTATTACATGAACCTCACCTTTATTTACCTTTAAGTTAAGACCTTTTAATATTTCATTTCCTTCAGCTTCAACATGAATGTCTTTTATATCTAAAAGTTTCTCTCCCATATTACTCTCTCCTAAACATTTTTTAATCCCGAGCATTTCACTCTGATTTATAAATATTTTATATCTATGATTTTTATTTGTCAATGATTATTATCTAAGATTTATTATAAATCATTAACGATTACTTATTATTAGCCGATTATTTTTATACTTTAGAAATAATCAGCTAATATTCTTAACATTTTTTACCTAGAGATACACTTTGCTTTATTTGATATAAAAACTATTTTTTTAACAATATTGCAGTACATTATATTATTAAAAAAATAGATCCTCAATATACAGAAATTTACGTGTATACAGAAAATCATATTAAGGTTAATTATATTAAATTTATAACACTGATTAAACTACATAAAGATCTAATAAATACAGCTCTATTATATATGTAAATATATTATCTTATTTTTTTAGTTCTGAAACTATATTTGGAGCAATTTCTCCCACTAGTGCCTTTACCATATTTTCTGCGCTTACCCTAGCCATGTCATTTCTGGTTTCCCAGGTAGCTGATCCCAAATGAGGAAGAACAACTACATTATTTAGTTTAAGCAACTCATTATTTGCTTCAATGGGTTCTTTCTCATAAACATCTAGCCCCGCAGCATATATTTCTCCAGTCTTTAAAGCTTCTATCAACGCTTTTTCATCTACAGTCTGTCCTCTAGAGGCATTGATAAATACAGCTGTCTTCTTCATCAAATTAAATTCATTTACACTCATAAGCCTATAAGTTTCTTTTGTAAAAGGTGTCATTAAAACTACAAAATCCGATTTTTTTAATAATGATTCCAAATCTGAATATTTCACACCTAAATTTTTCTCAGCTTCTATTTTTCTACTTCTATTATGATAAAACACATTCATATCAAAACCAAACTTGGCTCTCTTAGCAATGGCCTCACCAATTCTTCCCATACCTATTATTCCAATAGTTTTACCATACACATCGATTCCATAGTAATTCTCATCATATTGAGACTTCCACTTTCCTTGTCTTACGTATTTATCACATTCAACAATTCTACGTGCTGATGAAAGTATTAATCCAAATATTAGATCTGCAACACTGTTATCTAGTACACCTGGTGTATTTGTTCCAATTATATTTCTTGACTTCATAGCTTCTAAATCAAAATTATCATATCCAACAGACATATTGCTAACAACTTTTAAATTAGGTGCGTACTCTAAAAACTCCTTATCAATTTTAATTGATGTCAATATTACCCCATCTTTATCAGATATATTACTTAAGAGAGTCTCCCTTGAGATTTCCCCTTCTCCCTCCCATTCTTCACAATCACAATGCTCCTGCATGTATTGAATCACTTCTTTAGGAAAATGTTTTGCAATGTACACTTTAGGTCTTATCATATTTATACCTCCCTTGTATAAACCTTTTACTTAATATGAAAATGAAACATTACAGTTACTATTAGTTCATATTAATTATTATTAATACCTAATATTATACATCTAATTGTAGTAAATACTTTTATTTTTTTACAACACTCTTTATCTTTCAATAATTTATTCAAATTAATTTATCCTTACGATTACCTTCATATACAAACCTTCATATACAAACCTTCAATTTACATATTCTCTTAACAATTCATAGTCACCATTCAATACTATTATCAGTGCAATAATATACACCCTTCCCCTCTCTAGCTTTTTCCTGTGTATAATTATACTTCTCTCGATTTCTTTTATTGGTAGTCGCTTTGTACTTATTAATCTATTTAATATTTCTGGCTTTGTTGTAATAAACTGAGCTATATCCTTATAATGTTTTTTAAGTTTTTCCTGCTTTGGGGATGCTTGTACCAATTCTTTAAATTCTATTCCCCATTTTTTTAATTCTTTTTTATATTCTAATATTTCTAACCTTCTTAATTCATTTTCTTTTTCATATTCATATTCTTTCATAGCTTTACTGTCCATAACATTATCCTCAGTTTCATTTTCACCCTTGTCAATTATCGGTAAACAAGTCCTATCCTTTAATTTCTCATTCTTTCTATAATGATCTATGCTTCTAAGGTTAATGACATGTTTTGCGAAAGTTAAGAATTTACCTTTACTTTTATCATAGGCTTCAATTGCTTCATGAAAAGCCATCATACCGACGCTGAGCTCATCATCATATCCATACTCTAAAAACCTTCCAAATTTTTTATATAAAGTACTTGCTATAAAGGGTTTATAAACTTCAATTAAGTTATTTAATTCCTCTTGATCTCTTTTTGCTTTTTCAACTCGTTCTTCAAGAGATTCCTTAAAAAGCATCTTTTCACCTCACTTAAAAACATTATATATATATTCGATATAAAACTTGCATATTTTGGGGTTTTTAATATAATTTTAAATTTAATTCAAATTTACATTAAACTTAATTCAAATAACGATTTCCAAAATCTAACTAGTGTAAATTTTTACTTAATGTTAAAATTTTGTTTATCCAATAACTAGAAGTGGTAACACAATCTCACCCTAAAGTGAAATCTAACAACTACAAAATACAATAAAAAACTTCATCCCTTGAGATGAAGATAATTAAATATATAGATAAAATATATTATATTAAATTATTTATAAAACAACTGTAAACAAATAATTAATTTCATGAAAACTGAACACATTATAATAAAAATGCCTTAGCAATGCTATTGCAACAACTAAAATTTTGAACATAATTATAGATATTTCCAATGCCCATACCGAATTAAAAAAATTAATTTTATAGAATAACATTGCAATAGTTGTAAAAAATAATTTTAAGTGATAATATTATATAATGGGTTAATACTCATTAAATTTGGAGGTGTTATATATCAATAAAAATTTAATTTTAAATGAAGGTATTAAAAGTAGGGAAGTAAGATTAGCAGGAGAAGATAGCCGCATAATTAAAACAGAAGAAGCACTTAGCCTCGCAAGAGAAAGTGATTTAGATTTAGTTATGGTTTCACCTAATGCTAAGCCCCCCGTATGTAAAATAATGGACTATAGCAAATATATTTATGAGCAATCCAAAAAATTGAAATTAGCTAAAAAAAATCAAAAAATTGTATCCTTAAAAGAAGTACGACTTAGTCCTACAATAGAGGAACACGATATAGATATTAAAGCTAATAATGCTAAAAAATTCTTATCAAATGGAGATAAGGTTAAAGTTTCAATAAGATTCAGAGGTAGACAAAATAATAATACCCAAGTGGGTAAAAAAGTTTTAGCTGTATTTGTCTCTAAAATAGGAGAAATTGGAGTAGTTGAAAAAACTCCTCAATTAGAAGGAAGAAATATGTTTATGATATTAGCTCCTAAGAAGACAGTTTAACTTTACTTAGTGTTATTTATCTACTTAAATTCATACTATAAATGTTTTTTTGATATTAATTTGTTATTGTGGTATACTTTTACTTGTAATAGTAAATACTAATAACATGAATTATATATATTAATACTTGTTTTTACTTTAAAAGGAATATTAACCAAAAAACTATAGACATAATTTGAAGTATATAAATATAAATGTTTTACCACCTTCTAAAGGTGGTTTTTTAGCTACACTAAAAAGGAGCGCTATAATGTATAAAAAAAATTATAAATTAAAAAAACAATATCAATGAAACAATTTATTTTAGAATTTGGAGAAAACTTTTCTGATCATTTAAAACAAAGACTATTAGAACTTGATTTAAGATGTGTTCTTACAAGGGAAACAGATGAAAACAGATTAGACTTAAAACATGTAGAGCATACTAAATTTGACTGCAAATGTAAAAATGACAGCTCGAATACATCAAAAAAAGAATATACTTATGGAGAATTTGTTGTAATAGAAGGAATATTATATTTCGCAGAAAAATGTGTAGAAAGTTCCACCGTCATGCAATCTCCAATTGTAAATACCGTTTACTCCTCTTTAAATAATACTAATTCTACAATTCTCGGAGAAACCACTTTAAGAATAGTAGATGATACTAACATCGACTATCTTATCGATACTATGCTAACTGTATATCCTGAAGTATCACAACGATATGTTGATATATTAAAACATATGAGTGACTATTAAACAAAAATGTTTTTTTGTACTTTTCATATCACTATAGCATATATTCAAATATCATCCTAATATTTTATAAAGGCCTCATACCACTAATTAAATGTGAGGCCTTTATAAAATTATCCTTTATGAAAGGCCTTCATAAGCAACGCAAGTAATCCAGAAGTAATAAGTGGTCCTACTGGTACCCCTCCTAACAAAGCAGCTGCAGCTATGGATCCTAAAATTAATGATGGCATTACATCTCCATGTCCTTGAACAGTTAAATATTTTAATCCTAATCCACTTAAGTAAGTAGTAAAAAAAGATAATAAAAGTGCCACTATTCCTACTATTGAAGTGAGATTTCCTTTAATTTTAAAGAAATTTATACTTCCATCTGCTACAGGAATAAGTATAGTAGCTATAAGTAATACCAATGCCCAGAATACTCCACTATTATCTAGCGCAGGAAAAATATATTTTTCAACATGTAAAAGCTTAATAATTAGAAGTACAGCTGTAGCTACTGATACAGAATTAGCTTTTCCTATTACTGAAATAGCTAATATTATAACTAATATAATATTTGATTCCAAATATATCATCCCCAAAAATAAAATTCATATTAAGATTAATATTCAGAATAGTATTGTTATATACATATTAATATTAATTTCTACAGTTTCTTAAACTTACATATTATTCCCTATCAGACTTTAAAGCTTCCGTCATGGAAATTTTATTAACCTTTCTTTATTTAAGACTATGGCTCTAATAGTCTACTGCATAGATTTTGTTATATTATTAGTCCTCCACATAAGGTGTTATATGACGATAGGGTACCGGAGATTTAAGTACTACAGATGTATTTACATCTCCATAAGGTAATAATCTATCTATGAGTAAACTCATACTATTCATATTATTTACAGCAGCTTTAATAAAATAATTAATATGACCAGTTACTCTATGGCATTCTAAAATATCTTGGTCTTTTTTAATCATAGCCTCAAATACCTCTGGAGATACCTTTAAAGAACTTAATTGAATAAATAATACAGTATTCCTGCCAATCCCCTTTAAAGATATTCTAGCACTAAATTCTTCAATTATACCCTTGTCCTTTAGTCTAAGTATTCTTTCAGTAACACTTGGCCTACTAAGTGCCAGTTTTTTTGATAATTCACTTATTGTTATACGTGAATTTTCTTGTAAAATTTCAATTAAAGCAGTATCTGTCTTATCCATATAGCTTCCTCTTTCAAAATGAAGTGATTTATATGTATATTTATTCAAAAAAATATATATCCAATATAATCCATTCATTATTTAATATAAATTAATTTATAAATATTATATCATTAACTTATGTACTAGTATTAATAATTTTTATATCATAAGAGTATAAATATATGAAATTTTTAATTACTATGCTTTTAACTTACGAAATTACAAGTACAAATTGGATTATTTTAAGATATTCTCATTATTAGATATTATACTAAAAGAAGATGATTTTAAGTGAATTCACTAATTAGCTCTCTTATTTTCTCTGTTATAATTTCCTTAATAGATTCTGAAATAGGTTGTATTGTATACAAGAAGACTAAGTTTTCATTATTTAATTACTTATATTCACTCTCATTTCTACCACTATGATACTAATAGGCTTAAGTATAAGGTTAATAACTATTATTAATACAATTCAGCAATCTAAAACAATTAATAACTAATTAAAACAATCTAAAGCAACCTAAAACAAGCACTTGCATTTATAAAATATTTATATATAATAATAAGTATAGAGAATAAAAGCAATCAAAAACAAATAAAGAAAATAAAAAATAGAAAAAAATACAAATTAGGAGGAATTAATTATGAGTATAAGTGCAAGAAATCAATTAAAAGGAAAAGTTGTAGGTTTAAAGAAAGGTGTTATAACTGCTGAAGTAATTGTTGAAATTGCTGGTGGAAATAAAATCACTTCAATAATATCCCTTGATTCAGTTGAAGATCTTGGTATTAAAGAAGGCGCAGAAATAACTGCTATTGTTAAATCAACTGATGTTATGATTTTAGCTTAATAGTATAAATATACTTAGTCTATATAAAAATAATTATCTTTATATACCTTTATTTTAAAGATTATACAGAAAAATATTTGGCTCATAAAAAGGAGGTTCATCTAAATAATGTGAACTCTCCTTTTTTATTATTAATTTAATTTTTAATAAGTATTAATAATTCTATTCATTAAAATCACTCCAATGTATGGATTTTAGAATAATACTTTTTACTGCATCTACTTATTAGAGTGATGTTCTAATAAAAATTATATATATCATCTTAATTTATTATCTCTTTCTTAGCTAACTTAAATATTATTAATAGATGATGTTTTATTTATAAAAATCCAAATCACTAAACTTATTACGGCAATAATTGCATACATAGAACCCATTACAAAAATTCTATTTCCAAAATTTAGAGAAATAAGCATCATACCTATAGTCCCCATAAAAGTATATGAGAAACTCATAAGTGATGTAGCAGTACCTGTATCTTCGTGTTGCTGTTCTAATATCAAGTTAGTACTTGGTGGTCTTATTAAATTTCCTGCCAAAGTAGCTGGTAATATTGATAATGCAAATAACCAAGGCGAAATTCTCCCTATAGTTATGATCAGTATACCACTTATAATTACCACACTAAAGCAAGTAGTAATAATTAAATTATTTTTATAATGCCTAGATAATTTCATATAAAATAGTGGTGCAATTACTGAAAATATTGCATTAAAAGCATAAAAATAGCTATAAACCTGCTCACTTAATCCAAAGCCATCTACATAAATATATGAGGACATAGATATATATGCCATTAGTGGAATCATCTGAATTGAAAAAGTAACAAGAAGAACTGCAAAGCTTGGATTTTTAATTACTACTCCTATTCTGGCAATAGTTTGGAATATGTTTCCATTATTGCGCTTAACTATTGTTTCCTGCATAAAAAATCCACCTGCCATTCCTATGATACCAACAATAGACAGTATCCAAAATACTCCATGCCAAGATACTACCTTTAATACTAAAGCGCCTAAAACCGGTGCAATTACAGGTGCCAGCATAGCCATCGACTGAACTAAAGCTAAAATTGATACACGTTTTCTTCCATCATAAGAATCTTTTATCATCGCTACCGATACAGAAACTGCGGCACCACTTCCAATAGCTTGTAAGATACGAAATACAATGAGCTGATAAACAGTACCCGCATTTGAACATAATATACTTGCTAAAGTATAAATAATTAATCCAGATAATAGTATTGGTTTTCTACCATACTTGTCACTTAGAGGACCCCAAACCAGCATTCCTCCAGCATAAAAAATAAAGAAAAATATCAACGTTAAATTCAGCAAGGCAATATTAGTATGAAAGCTTTCAACCATACTTGGTAAGGCCGGAAGGTATAAGTCCGTAGACAGTGGTACAAACGCACCAAGAAATGCAATAAATACAATAAACCCTTTATCACCTAAATACTTCTGTACTTTCACATTATTATAAGTTACTTTTTCTTCTGTATTCATTTAAACCATTATTTCAAATTCACTAAAATATACTTCTAATATTCTTTGTTTATATTTTAACTTTATAATTTTATTTTTAGTAAATTAATAACGGGAGTTCACCGCCTTTCGTTCTCCAATTTTACAAAATCTAAGAATTCTATTTATGACTTAAACCTATAACCAGTTCCCCACAATGTTTCTATAAATTCTGGATTTGACGGGTCCTTTTCTATCTTTTTTCTTATTTTCTGAATATGAACTGATACCGTTGCCATATCACCACTAAATTTATCTCCCCATATTCTATCAAAAATATGTTCTTTAGTAAAAACAATATTAGGATTTGAAGCAAGAAATAGTAATATTTCATATTCCTTAGCGGTTAATTGTACCTCATTTCCATTAACAGAAACTTTATGGAAAGCTGTATTTATTTCTAAACCGCCATGACTTATAATTTCTGAGGATACATTGCTACCCTTAAGTCTTTCGTATCTACTTATATGAGATTTTATTCTAGCCATCAGTTCAGCAGGACTAAAGGGTTTAGTTAAATAATCATCCGCTCCAAAATTTAAACCTCTTATTTTATCTATATCTTCTGTTCTAGCAGAAACAACAATTATGGGTATTTCAAATTTTTTTCTAATTTCTTTTATTATCTCGAATCCATTTTTTCCCGGAAGCATTAAATCTACAATTACTACATCATATAATCCTTGTAATGCCAATTTCATACCTTCAACACCATCTTGTACAATCTCTGACATTAATCCATTTAACTCTAAATAATCTCGTTCCATCTCTGCTATATTTAAATCATCTTCAATAATCAAAATTTTCTTCATTTATATTCTCCTATCCCATAACTTCATTTCCTTTATCTCTATTTTATTATATATTAAAGCCCTATAAATATATATTAATGTACAACTCTAAATTTAAGTTAACTGTCTAAATACATAATACTTTTATGAATCCTCAAAATAGATTTCATAGATTTACTTTTCTATAGGGAATATGACAGTAAAACAAGTACCTATCTTTTCTTCACTGACAACCTTTATTTTTCCCTTATGCGACTCTACCAATTCTTTGGCTATTGCAAGCCCCAATCCCGTACTCATTAAATCTTTTGTTCTTGCGTAATCTATCCTATAAAACCTATCAAAAACGTGATTGAGTTTATCCTTGGGTATACTTGGTCCATTATTATGTATATCGATACATACCTGATCTTCTTGTTCATATAATCTAACCTTTATTTCTAATTTATCTTCTACTCCATACTTAACAGCATTGCCAATAATATTTCTAAATATTTGATTCACTCTTTTTCTATCAATATTCATCTTAAAATCTTGAATTATTCTATTATCGTAATAAAAGCTTACAGCTTTATCTTCTAACTCATATTTGAATTCCTCCATTATGTCATCCATAAATGCACAGATATTTATGTCTTCTAGGTTTAATTCTAATTTATCCATATCTAACTTTGAAAATAAAAAAAGATCATCAATTAATTTATTCATATAAGTAGCATTATTATATATTATATGATGATATTTATTTATCTTGTCCTGTGGTATTTCTAATCTCTCTAACATAGTTTCAATGTATCCTTGGATTGATGTAATTGGTGTCTTAAGATCGTGTGAAATATTTGCTATAAGCATCCTTCTATTTTCTTCATAAGCTTTTTTTAATTTTTCACCTTCACTAAGTTTTCTTGCCATATCATTAAAGGAATCTACCAGATCTTGTATTTCACTACTAACCTCATTTTTAACAACTATATCATAATTACCATTTGAAATTTCATCTACAGCTTTTTTTAATTGACTTATAGGTTTAAGTATCCTTTTTTCCAAACTTCTATTAAATATGAATTGATGAATGCCACCAAGCCCAATGATTATAGCAAAACCAACAGCAACTACTTTTACTCCAAAATATCTGAATATTAAAAGCCAAACAATTATATTAAATATTATAGTAAATATACGCGTGTATTTAACATGCCTATAATACCACTCAAATTGATTGCTTTCCATATATTCATTTTTAATTTTCCTATTGATTTCATCTTGTATTTTATGAAGTTTTTCATGATTTTTTTTTGCTCTATTTCTGTATTTATGTATTAAATCAATCCTTTTATGAATGCCTTCTATAAATTTTATATTTTTTCTCATTTTATCACCCAATCTCTTCAGAAGTATATTATATATAATTTTAAAGCTAGATATTAAAAATCATTTAAATCAATTATAAAAATTTTATAAAATTTATTACTCTCCATGTATAATTATTATTTCATAACTAGCTTCATATAGATAGCTTAATATAAGAATACTAATATTTATTAAAATTCCCTTCTAAATAAAACAGTTAAAATTTTAAATAATTTTATAAAATCTTTAGAAACAATTTAAGTGAAATTTATAATAGGAGATTAATATAACATACATGGACACTAAAAAAACAGGAGGTCAATATTATGTCAAATATAATTGAAGTAAAAAATTTCACTAAAAAATTTGGTAATTTCGTTGCCGTAGATAATATTTCTTTTGATGTGGAAGAAGGCTCTATTTTTGGTTTTCTTGGTTCCAATGGCGCTGGTAAAAGTACAACTATTAATGCGCTCTGTACCATATTAGACAAGACTGAAGGTGATGTAAAAATCAATGGATATGATATATCTAAACAAAAAGATAAAGTTAGAAATGAAATAGGATTAGTATTTCAAGAATCTACTTTGGATAGTAAATTAACAGTTGAAGAAAATCTAAAATTTCACTGCGAGTTCTATAATGTGCCCAAAAATGAAATTAAAGAAAGAATTAATTTCGTATTAAACTTGGTTGATCTTACAAACTGGAGAAAAGCTCCTGTTGGAAGTCTTTCTGGTGGTATGAAAAGAAGAGTTGAACTGGCACGAGGACTTGTTCATTATCCAAAGGTTTTATTCTTGGATGAACCGACTACAGGACTTGACCCTCAAACTAGAGCAAATATATGGAGTTATATTTATAAACTTCAAAAAGAAAAAAATATTACTATCTTTTTAACTACACATTATATGGATGAAGCTGAAATATGTAATAAAGTGGCTATTATGAATCACGGAAGTATAGTCGCTTACGATACACCCTATAATCTTGAAAAACAATATACTTCAAATGTGACTAAAATTAAAGTTTCAAATAAGGAAATGTTCACACAATATCTTGAAGCTAATTCCATCAATTATAAACTAACTGAGGATTTATTTAAAATATATTCAACAAATCTAAAAGATATATTATCAATGATATCCATATTTAAGGAATCTATTACAGACTTTGAAACAACTAAAGGAACCCTTAACGATGTATTTTTAACCGTAACTGGAAAGGAGATAAAATAATAATGCGTGGAATGATTGCTATTATAAAAAGAAATTTAACTAATTTTGTACGAGATAAACTCAGATTGGTATTTTCAATAATTATGTCCGTATTTTTCTTATTCGTTTTTTCCTTTGTCATGAAATCTTCCACTGCTGGAATTGCTCAGCCTCTTAATTACCTGATTTCAGGAATAATTATTATGACAGTGTTTCAATCTGCTCTAAGTAATTCTACAAGTATAATCGAGGACATGTCCATGGGTTTCATGAAAGAAATTATTGTATCACCCATTAAAAGGTGGCAGATATCAATAGGACAAGTTCTTTCAGCTACAATTATAGCTTTTTTCCAAGGGTTACTTGTTATTATATTAGGTATATTCCTAGGTCTAAAGATAGATATATTACAATTTTTAGAAATGTGTGGAGTTATGGCAGCAGTGGGTTTAACTTTTAGTTCTATTGGCTTATTCCTAGCGTCTCTAGCAAAAAGTTCTACAACCTTCCAGATAATGATAACTGTATTTACTTTACCTTTAACCTTTTTATCTGGTGCTTATATACCAACTACTCTTATGCCAAAGATAATTCGTCCCCTTATTTACATTAATCCGCTAACTTATACAACTTCAATTTTTAGATATATTACTTTAAAAATGGGAAATCTTAGTACAGATGCTTTAGTAAAAGCAGGAGTAGCTTTTAATATTAATGGTTTCATTATAAAGCCTTATCTTGGTCTATTTATTATACTTGGCATGGGTAGTCTTTTCTTTATTCTATGTGTTATGAAGTTTAACAAAGCTGATTTTTCAAATGTAAAAGCTTTTGATCCGAATAAATAGAGTAAAACCTAATTAAAATTATCTCAAAATGAAAAAGTACTATTAAAGTTAGTTTAATCATGCTAATTTAATAGTACTTATTTATTTTCATATTCCTTTCAATCTTAAATATTTTTAGATTAATGGTAAACTTTTCTTCATTTCTCAGTTTGCCTGTTGATTTTTGAATAATTCTAAGATTAGGATTATCTTCATATTAAATTATACTATCAGACATATAATTTCTCACCACGAACTTTAATTATTTAAATTCTTACTTGTAAGTATCAAGAACCCTGTCGTATATATCTTCAATAACTCTTAAACCACCGTTATATCCTGCATATCCACAATTAAGAATCAATCTATAGTTTACTGGTGCACTTACTATTAAAAGATCTGCTCCAATATCCTTTGCAAGATCTCTCTCCCATCCACTACCTAGTATTAATGCTCTATTATTTTGAGGTTCTTTTCTTATTTCCTCCTGAACTTCTCCTCCATCAATAGAGAAAGTGACTTCTGCTGACCTATAAGGAGATATTGTTTTAAATTGATCTCTTATTTGCTGTTTATACTTTTCGGGTGTATCATCAACTATAAATTGTTTAGCTGGTATTATTCCTAGCTCGTTTAAAAGAAACTTAGAGAATCCAACTGCATAGCTAGCATCCAGTATAGTATAAAATCTTCTAGGGATACCATATCTAAACTCTAACATGAAATCTGCTGTCCTCTCAATATGAGAATAAAATTTTTCTTCTTCCTTAGTTATGAAAGCCTCAACTTTAGTTTTATCTAACTTTGCATAATCAGCTACTTGCCTCAAAAATTTCGTGGTTTCTCCTCCTCCTATAGGAAGGTATGGGAAATGAAAATATGGCGTATTATATTTGTCTTTAAGATGATTAGCTATATTAAGTCCTACCCAAGAACTTACAACAATATTGAATTCTGCCTTAGGTATGGTCTTCCATTCCTCAACTCCATTAGACTCATTTCCAAACAGTATATTGACTTTAAGGCCTATTCCTTGAAGAACTCTTTTTATTTCCTCAAGATTACCATTCCAATAAGGATCTTGGTACGGAATAGTCACAAATACATTTACAAGTCCTTTTTCCACAGTTTTATCTTCTGCAAATTTATCCACATATTGATCTATTATGGCATTAACAACAATATCATGACTTACATAATTATTGCTTTTAAACCCTCCAGTCTCAGCAAAGACAATTGGTTTATCCTTTTTTTGATATTCAGAAGTAACACTCTCTATATTGTCTCCTACAATATCAGAAGTACATCCTGAAAGTACTACATATAGATCTGCATCTATAACCTTAAAGGCACCATCAATTACTGTTTTCAATTTCTTTTCCCCACCAAAAACAATTTCTGATTCGCTGGAATTAGTACAAGGTATTGTACTACCTCCTGCATAGCCTTCGCCCTGGCCTATTAGTCTACTTATTTTTGTACTGCATCCTGGTCCTGCATGTACTATTGGCACAGCTCTTTTTATAGCTACTATAGTCTGCTGTACTCCTAGTGCACAGGAGTACCTAGGTTGCTCAATAATTCTTGACACGTGCTCCACCTCCAAGGAAAGTAAATGGGTCCTGCTCTAACCACCATTTTGTATAAGGCATACTACTATGCTTTGCAAGGTTAGTTACAAATTCCCTATTATCTATGGTCTCAGCAATTCTTCCTGCATAATTAAGTACTCCTTGGTATCCAAAACCAAATTGTTCATCTCCAATAAGCAGTGTAGGTATACCTAGTTTTGCTCCCCATAAAGTCATACCACCATGCCTTGCGATCATAATATCCGGTCTTACTCTATTAAGTATATTAACTAGCTCATAAGACTGCTTGTTGCATACATTATAATTTTTGATATCACCATAATTCTTAACATCTTGAGCTAAAGCATCCGAAGCTTTATCACCATTATCATATACTGGATCATGGTGAAAGATGGCTGCTCCTTGCACTTCTAGGCCCAGTTCTCTAAGCAATGCAATTATAGCATGCCCGTGGGCAGCCCCTGCTGTAAGATAAGCAGTCTTACCTTTAAGTAACTCTCTATATTCATTGAGTTTAGGTATCACTCTTTCATGCTCTTCTTTTATAATTTCCTCTATTTCTTTTTCTCTATTAAGAGTCTTTCCTAATTCTCTTAACCATTGATCTGTACCAGCTATCCCATAGGCAGGTGGTGATTTTATTTCTGGAACACCATAAACCTGTTCAAGTGCTGCTCCCATATAGGTTCCAAGTGTTGAACATACTTGAATAGTTGCTGCTGCCTCTGATATATATTCTAAATCTGCAACTGTGGAAAAAGGTACAACATACTGAGCCTCATAACCTATTCTACTTAGAATATCATCGAAAATATGACTACCCCAAAAGTTTATAATATTTACTTTATTAGTCTTCTTTCTTGGAGGTTTTACTATTTTTCTAGCTATTGCATGATAGGCTGAATCAAAACCTGAAGTCCATATTTTTGATCTAAACCCTTCACAAAAGCATGCAACCACTGGAATTCCAAGTTCCTTAGATAATTCTTCAGTCTCAGTCTCAACGTCTTCCCCTATTATTCCAGTAGCGCAGGAAGTCGTAACAAATATAGCTTTAGGCTTTGCCCTTTTATAAGCTTCTCTTACTGTAACTTTAAGTTTTTCTCCTGCTCCAAAAACCGTATCCTTTTCTTCTATATTAGTGTTAAAATACCTTCCATTTGTTGAAGGTAAATCTCTTTCCATCTGTCCTACTCTATATACAAAGTTAAAACCAAAAAAATCCCCTGCACAACCTACTGGCGCATGATTTACCATTGCTGCATCCTTTATCATGGAAAGCTGACAAAAGGCCTGACCAGAGCTGCATCCCATACATTGACTAAAACTTCTTGAACAATCTTTAAGTTTGCCAGCTTGTGAGCACTTAACAAGTTCATCGGCAGTGCCGTTAAAACCAGTAATAGAACCAAGACGCTTTTCACGAACCTCCACCTCAGGAATTTTTAAATTTATTTTTCCCATTCATGATTCCTCCTCTTTAAGGCATTTTCAAATAAATAACTAGTCAGTATACTAGTCTATTATGAATCATACTACGTTAACAGAACCCTCTGATAGCACCACTATCATCAGAACCTGTTTCCTTATATGATTCAAAATATACGTCGTATCTTTGGCTTGTTATTTATTTTCATATGCCTAAACAAAACTTTTTTAGAATTGGTTTAAGCAAATATCTAATATAATACTACTGAAGTATATTCATACTCCATGAATCATAAATACTTATAAGCTTAGTTTATAATATAAATTTTTTAATAAAACAAAAAAAGGGTATACTTCTATCAACGAAGTATACCCTCTGGTTTTCCAGTCAGATATATTAACAAATGCATAATTCCTATATGTTTAATTGGTTATTAATAATATATATTAATTTACTATGTTTGTCAACTACCTCAATCCAATTTTTCTCTCACTGAATTTAATTTTTGATCCATAGAAGCCTCTTTATCTCTTCTATCATCTATATTAATAGTAGTAAGAACTCTCTTAGCACCATTCTCAAAAGGTATTTCATGCATCTTTCTTATAACTTCTAAAATCACATTAAGTTCTCCTTCAAAAACTGTTGCCATAGGGGTAAGTTCATATTTAATACGTTTTTCATCCTTTAAAATTTTATGACAACCAGCCACATATTTGCTAACACTGGTTGATCCTGTTCCCAGTGGTACTATTGTTACTTGAGCTATAGCCATATCAATCCCTCCAAATAATAATTTTTAAACTTTTATGAAAAATAAATTATCTTTTTTACTATCGTCAACTATTGAAAATCTACTAATGTCTATATTAGTATAATTTTCTGATTCTCTAATAACTTTCTTTATAATATCATTTTTAAATTTAATCTGATTTTGAAGCTTTATTTCTTTCATAACAGAGTACTCTATATGTGATGGTATATTTCCAACAATATAAAGCGGAAATAAATTTTCTATTATTTTATTTATAAGTGCAAACTCATAAATAGAAGCATCTATAATATTGGTGCCACATACATTAAAGCAATGAGCATATTGTCTTCTATATCCATTTATCTCTACAAATATCAATCCCTCTATAGCAGGTACATCCATATCAAGCTCCTTACAGCATTGATAAATAAGGCTACACATAATTTTGCTGCTATTTATTACTTGGTAATTTGTTATAAGATATTTACATAGATTATGGAATAAATTCATATCTTTATTCATTCACATCACCATATTTAACATAACTCTTTAATTTAAATTTGTAAAATCTCATTTAGCTTATCTGGATAATCTGTTATAATCCCATCTATGTTTAATTCTATCATTCTCTTCATATCTTCATCTTTATTCACTGTATAAGCATTAATCATTATTTTTCTCTCATGCATACTATTAACTATTTTTTTACTTATAATTGATCTAAAGTTAGGATGTAATGCATCAGCACCTACTAATTTTACATATTTATATGGTTTATATAAAATTTCTGAACATAATAATCCAGTTTTAATATGTCCATCATACCTTTTAACTCTAACCATTGAATAATGATTAAAGGAAGATAATATTACATTTTTTCTAAGTTTATATTCATAAATTTTATCTATTACCTTCTCTTCTAAACCTATATAATCTATTATATTGTTCTTAAGTTCAAGATTTATTAATATATTTTTATCTTTTACATATTCTAAGAACTCATCAAGATCTGGAATTCTCTCTCCTTGAAATTCCTTACCGAATTTAACTCCTGCATCAAATTTCTGTAATTCATTAAAGGTATAATCTTTAATGTATCCTTTTCCCGTAGTAGTTCTGTCTATTGTTTCATCATGACAAATAACTACCACTCCATCCTTTGTAACATGTAAATCATTCTCAATACCATCACATCCTGCGCCAACTGCTTTTTTAAAGGCAATCATAGTATTTTCAGGATATTTTCCACTAAAACCTCTATGTGCAATATTCAATCTTCTTTTCATACCTAAATCACTCCTTATATTTTCCATAATATCACAATTAAGTTAGTAATTTAAGATTAAAGTAAAAAAGAACTCATTAGAGCTCTTTTTTATTACAGAATGTAAATATCTGTATAGATAAAATTTATTTATGATTATTTAGCTTTTTTAGCTTCTTCTAATATTTCTTCATAATTTGGATAATTTGTTATTTCACTTAAATAATCTACATAAGTTACCTTGCCATTACTATCTACAACAAAAGCAGCTCTTGTAAGTAGTCCAAGTTCTTTAACATATGTTCCTGTATTATTACCAAAAGTTCTATCCTTATAATCTGAAAGTGTAATTACTCTTTCAATATCTGCTGCACCGCACCATCTTGCTAAAGCAAAAGGTAAATCCATGGATACAGTATATACGGTAACCCCATCTATATTAGCAGCTTTCTCATTAAAAGTTCTTACTTCAAGATCACATACCGGTGTATCTACTGAAGGAACAGTTAAAAATATTCTAACGCCCTTAGTGTCCTTTAATGAAACAGCCTCAAGTGAATTATTAGCTGCAGTAAACTCTGGAAATGCATCTCCCACCTTTACTTCGTTTCCTTGTAATGTAACTTCATTGCCTTGAAAAGTAACTTTCATATCATTCAGTTTATTTATTAAAGATTCTAATTCATAAACAACAGAATCTAATAGATAAACCTCTTCACCTCACTTTATATAATATTTAATATCAATTAATATCTTTTCTCTATTAGTAATTTTACTACAGAGCTTTAGATTTGTAAACCTAAAATGCTAATTTTAGTAAATTAAATTTATTTTTACCTTTTATCCTAAAAATAATTAAAAGTATTCTATTTATTTACGATTTTTTAATTCAAATATTAGTATACCTAATGTTCCCCTTTTTAATGCTTCTTTAACATAATTCATACTAATTATCTCCAATATCTAAATACTTTTTTATTTGGGATACATATATTCTTGATGCATATTCACTTGTTGCATTATTAAAATTTACACACATGTTACCATTTATCATTAAAAAACATCTTCATATTTTTAATTTTATCTATGAAAATAAAGGATGATTCCTTAAATTTAACATGGACAAGAATATATAATCTAGATAATGACACTAACAACTTAAAGGAAGTATTAAACAATAAATAAATATAGCTCCACTCTATAGAGTGGAGCTATTAAAATCAATTATATCTTACAACATTAAATACAGCTATTATAAATATTTATATCCATATCTTTTTCTTGAAATTTTGCAAGTACTGACATTGAATTTACAAAATGAGGTGTCTTCATGTGCTTATCTAAAGCAGCTTGATCCTGCCATTCTTCTATAAAAGTTAATATCTTGTCATTATTAGCATCTTGATATAAACCATAAGATATATTTTCCTCTTCTTTTCTACTTTCTTTCACTAATTCAGTGGCAACCTCTTTAAACTTATCTACTTCTCCTGATTTAATGTAACCTTTTGCTATAACTTTAATCATCTTAATCCTCTACCTTCCCTTTATTTATTATATTTAAAATTTATCTATAAATGATCAAAAATATATACATCATTTTACAATATATGTACTAAGCTTTGTTCATTTATAATTCTATTAATAATTATATTTCTAAAATATATAATGTACAAGTAGTAAGACTCATACAATGTTTATAATTATCTCTAAAAATTTATCTTAGCCACATCTATATAAGATATTATCCACAATCAGCATAAAAATTTAATCACATTGTTGATAACTTTTGCCTTTATCCTAATTTACAGGCCAAGAAACATCTTTTCCACTTAAAATTTCCTGTATACCTATAGCAGGATGTAGTGACATTCTTTTCATTGCTTCCTCCGTATGTGCCGCTGTATGCGGTGTTACAATTACATTTTCCAACTTAAAAATAGGGTTATCTTCTGAAGGTACTTCTCCTTCGTATACATCAATAGCTGCTCCTGCAATCTTATTATTTAAAAGTGCCTCCACTAACGCATTATTATTCACAACCTCACCTCTAGCTGTATTTATAAGAAAGGCTTCCGGTTTCATAAGTGAAAACTCTCTTTCCCCTATAAGATTTTTTGTAGATTCAGTAAGAGGTACATGCAAACTTATAAAATCCGAATGCTTAAAAACATATTCTAGGTCGTCCGTAATTTCTATATATTCTGATTCCTCTAACTCATTAATATTTCTCTTAAATTCTATAACCTTCATTCCAAATCCCTTTGATGCCTTAGTTGCTACAAGTTTCCCTATACTGCCTGCTCCAATAATTCCAAGTACCTTTCCCTCAAGATCCATACTAAGATTTTCCCTTATGTTAAAATTCCCTTTTCTAAGTTCTCTATCATATAAGAAAAGTTTCTTTGCCAGCGAAATAATAAGACCCATTGTGTATTCTGCCACTGTATTTTTGTTTGACTCTGGGGAATTGGTTACTCTTATACCACGTTTTGTGGCTTCCTTAACATCTATATTGTCTACACCCACACCAAATTTTGATATAACCTTAAGCTTTATACCAGCCTCCATAATCTTTGCTGTAATAAGAGCCATACGTACAAGTATGGCATCACAATCTTTAACTTCTTTTATAAGAGTTTCTTCACGTATATTTTCTGCTATTTTTATTTCATATCCAAACTTCTTAAGATAATCTTTTCCCTCTTTATCTATATCCTCAGTAATTAGCACTTTATAACTCATAAAACACCCTCTTTTCAAATTAATAATTTGATTATAATATTGCTTTTGTAATTATATTATACTATTACATTACTAGTCTTTAAAATAAATTACTATAGTATCATTTTGCCCTTCACTCTGTTATACTTATCTTTATGGTAAAAACAATAAAAGAGGTGTTTTATATAAATACAAATTACAAAAATACAGAGAATAAATATGAAATCAAGGAAAACATTGTTTTGATATCTTTGCTAAAAAAAGATGGTTCAGAAATCATAGCTAAAATAGATGCAGATGATATGGAAAAAGTTAAAGGTATTGGAACTTGGTTCGCTGAGTGGCATAAGGACTTTAATAGCTATCTAGCTCAAAACATAAGTTCAACTAAGACTAATAAAAAGTCTAAACCAATGAAACAAAGTCTACAGAGTGTAATATTAGATACTAATCCCAAAACTCCAATTAAGCATTTAAACGGTAATACTTTAGATAATAGAAAATGCAATCTAGAAATAGTTGAAAGAAACACTAAAAATGATTATGAAATTGTAGATGAAAACACAATTGCCATAATATTAAGAGATAGAAATGGTAATGAATGCTCTAAAGCATTAATATCTAAAGAAGATTTAAATACTGTAATTACTGATGCCTATAGTTGGGTAAAGTATAAGAGACATAATGATATTTTCGTTGTAGCAAATACTCCTAATGGGCGAATCTACCTAGATAGAATAATTATGAATCCTGATGATACTGAAACTATTCATCATATTAATCTTAATCCATTAGATAATAGACGATCTAATTTGGAGAAGAAGCTATAACTCATAAAATAAAGGATTTCATACTGAAATTAATTTTACTTTCAGTATGAAATCCTTTATTTTTTATACTTAAGTCATTTACTTAACAATTATAAATAATACTAATTACAATGATTCTTTAATCGGGCTATCTTCATATTCTAGTTTATATTTTGATATCCTTAATTGTAAAATGAATAGAGCTAATCCTATCAAAGTAATTATTGGGGCTATCAATGCAAGATCACTTATCGGAAGATATGCTATTGATATACCTCCAATAAATGCCCCTCCAGCATTGCCAAGATTCATTGCAGATTGATTTAATGTACTGGCCAATGTAGGCGCATCTGAACTCAAATCTAGAATACGGAATTGAAGCATTGGAACTAAAGAAAATGCTAAAATTCCAAATACTAATACACCGGGTACCATAAGTATTTCTGAAAATTGAACAAAATAGAGAACAACAAAAAATGATAGAAATACAATTAGACTCAATAATAGTGCTCTATTAATGTTCCAATCAGCTAGCTTTCCACCCAATATATTACCTATAGTTACCCCTACGCCAAAAATTACAAGTAAAAAAGATACAGAATGCTCACTATAACCTGTAACTTTAGTTAAAATAGGTGTAATGTATGTGAATAATGCAAAAACACTACCAAAGCTAAACATAGCTACCAATAAAGCTAGCCATATATCTCCACGTTTTAAAACTGCTAACTCTTTTTTAATGGAGGATTTATCTTCTTGTTTATTATCTTTTGGTACAAGACATGTTATTCCAAGCAGCGAAATTACCCCTATAAGTGCAATAATTATAAAACTGCTCCGCCATCCCCATTGTTGTCCAATAAATGTTCCAAATGGAACACCTACTACATTGGACACAGTTAATCCAGTAAACATTAGTGCCATAGCACTAGCACGCCTTGATCGTTCCACTAGATTAGCTGCCATAATTGCACCTACTCCGAAAAATGTTCCATGTGCAAGTGAAGTTATTAAACGAGCCATAAGCAATAATCCATAATTTTGAGCAAAAGCTGCAAAAACATTACCTATACAGAAAAAGCACATCAATAATATTAATAAGTTCTTTTTTGCCATTTTACAGGTTATTAATACGAGAATAGGACCACCAATGGCAACTCCCAATGCATAACCAGTAATCAATTGTCCTGCTGCTGATATAGATGAATGTACATCTGCTGCAACATCAGGTAACAATCCCATAATAATAAATTCAGTCATTCCAATTGAAAATGCACCAATAACTAATGTCCACAGTGCTGCTGGATACTTTTTCATTAAACATCATCTCTCTTTTCATATTAATTTAACAATGAATGATTATTCTAATATTTATTATATATTAACTATTTTATAACTTAAACAATATATTAAAGGATTTCAAACAATAAAAAGAGTACTTCTAATGATGTGCTCTTAAAAATATTATTCTTATTTTTCATACAACATCCTCAAAATTATTTTCATATAATCTTTTAAATTAATATATACACTTTCAGCAGGCATTGGAATTTTTCCAGGGATAAGAAAAGTATTCTCAATTTACTTTTTAGTAGCTTTCATATCGTTGCAACTTTAATTAATATTATGATAAAATCTAGTTATTATATATTCTTTCGAGGAGCTAATATTATGAACTTAAAAGAAAAAATTAAAAAACTCCCTTCATCCCCAGGAGTGTATCTTATGAAGGATTCCCTTAATAGTGTTATTTATGTTGGTAAATCAAAAAAACTAAAAAGTAGGGTTAAATCCTATTTTCAAAACTCAAAATCACATTCTTCAAAGATTGTAAAATTAGTCAAAAATCTAAAGGACTTTGAATATATACTTACTGATACAGAATTTGAAGCCCTTATGTTAGAATGCAAATTGATAAAAGAAATTAAACCTATATATAACAAACTGATGAAAAATCCTAAGTCCTATTCTTACATAAAAGTAAAAATCAATGAAAAATATCCTGATATTGAACTTGCTAGTGAATCCTCCAAAGATGATGATAATATTTATTTGGGACCCTACACAAATAAAAACACAGTAGAAAGAGCACTTCAAGGAATTAAAGAATGTTGTAAAATACTATGTAATAATACTTCACAAAAAGCTTATGGTTGTTTGAATTATTCTTTAGGCTTATGTATTGGTATGTGTTTAGATAAAACTCCAAGTCAGCAGTATTCTTCCATATTTGACAAAATACTAAACTTACTTAATGGAACTGACAAAAGTATTCTTGAGGAGATGGAGTATACTATGAATACTGCATCAGAAAACTTTGATTTTGAGAATGCTGCTAAATATAGAGATTATATAAGTGCAGTAAAATATCTACTCAGTAATATGAAAGTTGTGGATTTTATAAAAGAGAATAAAAATATTGCTTTACTTGAGTATTTAGATGATGATAACTTTAAATTCTTTCTCATCAAAGGAAATGAATTACTTTTTAGTGAGAAGTACACAATAAAAAATTTTAGCTCTAAACAATTAAAATCTATTTTAAAAACCAAGATTTTATTTTACTTTAATGATGAAATTTTAAAAGATTCAATAGAAATTGGAAAAGAAAAACTAGATGAATCTCAAATAATTTATAATTACTTGAAGAATAAATCTATTAGTAGTTATTGTAAACATATAATAATTCTAGATAACTGGCTTAGTGATATGAACAATATGGATATTGACAATGCACTTAACAAATTACTTTTTAACCTGACTAACTTGGTGTAAGTCTCCCACGCACTCTGTGAAAGCGATTCACACAAAATCAAAAAAAGATTTTGGTTCTCTGCTTGCACTCTGCGAAAGTGATTCGCACCAAATTAAAATTTGGGCTCTCTACTTTTCTTAAAGTGGGAGTCCAACGCCAAGTAAGCCATGCATTCGCAGTTCTAAAATTCAGATGGGGTAAAAGAATCCCCACCTGAATTAAGAACTTGCTTCAATTAAATTTATTCATATACAAAACATTCGTCAACCTTTTTTGTATATCATATTTACAATAACTCGATATTGGTTTATCTTTTAAAATAGATATAGAAAAAACCTATAAAATATAATAAATTGTATTTTCAATAATTGTTTGACCTGTAATCCAGTTAGATTCATCACTTACTAATAATACTATATTATTTATGGTACGGTTCACCCTTCATAATCCTAAACCCTCTATAAATCTGCTCAAGTAATATAACCCTCATAAGCTGATGTGGAAATGTCATCTTAGAAAAGCAAAGCTTATAGTTAGCCCTATCTAAAACTACTTTGGATAATCCAAGGGAACCTCCAATAACAAATCCTATATTACTTTCCCCGTTTACACCAAGATTTCCAACAAAATCTGATAGCTCTTCTGAAGATAACATTTTTCCCTTTAAGTCCAAAGCTACTACGTACATATTATCTTTAATATACTTTAGTATAGATTCTGCTTCTTTATTCTTTATAATTAACTCTTCCTTTAAGGAAGCATTATCAGGAGTCTTTTCATCTTGTACTTCTACTATATCTAGTTTGCAATATCTAGAAAGTCTTTTTCTGTATTCATCTATGGCATCTCTAAGATGTTTTTCTTTTACTTTTCCTACAGTGATTAGAGTTATATTCATGTTCTTGTCTCCCAATAAAAATTTACATAACAAAAAAGGTCAATTTTATATCAAAAAGATTTTAAATGAATATTCACCCTAAACCTTTTTAAAACAACCATAAAGAAAACCAATGCTATCTTTTTCTTATGAACTAAGAGATATCCTAAATTCATGTGTCATACTTAACTTTAAACTTTATTTTCAAGCCTATCCTTATAGTCTAAGCTTTTCTATTCCTTACCTTTTCTTTAAGGGTCTTTAATCTTCTAACTGCTTCAATTAAAGTATCGTCCTTTTTAGCAAAATGAAATCTTATAAAGTTGTTCACATCTTCTTTGAAAAAACTAGAACCTGGTACTGCTGCTACTCCAACTTCCTTAGCTAGCCATTCACAGAACTCCATATCAGTGCCTTCCGTAAACTCTGATATATCCACCATAACATAATATGCTCCATCAGGTTTTGTATACTTAAGTCCTGCTTCATCAAGACCGTTAAGGAATAGCTCCCTTTTTTGCGTATACAGCTCTCTTAGGGATTCATAATACTCATCAGGAAGATTAAGTCCTGCCAAAACTGCTGCCTGAAGTGGTGCTGCTGCTCCAACTGTTAAAAAATCATGAACTTTTTTAGCATTCTCAATTATATGTTCAGGGGCAATAACATATCCAATTCTCCATCCAGTTATTGCGTATGTTTTAGATAAAGAACTACATGAAATTGTACGTTCAAACATACCAGGAATTGCGGCCATATATTGGTGCTTATGTGGCTTCATAACTATATGTTCATAAACCTCATCCGTAATTACAAAGGTATCGTATTTTTTAGCCAAATCTGCAATGAATTGAAGTTCTTCTAGTGTAAATACCTTTCCAGTTGGGTTAGATGGATTGCACAATATAATTGCCTTAGGATTTTGTTTAAAAGCATTCTCCAATTCCTCTTTATCAAAATTAAAGTGTGGTGGATTTAATGGCACATATATAGGATCAGCTCCACAAAGTATAGCATCAGCTCCATAGTTTTCATAAAAAGGGGAAAATACTACAACTTTATCTCCTGGATTACAGACTGTCATCATTGAAACCATCATAGCTTCAGTACTTCCACAAGTAACAACGATTTCTTTATTCGGATCTATTGGAATACCCATGAATTTTGTCTGTTTTTTTGATAATGCTTCTCTAAGCTTTTGTGATCCCCAAGTAATTTCATACTGGTGCGGACCTTCCTCTGCTACCTTTATGAGAGCTTCTTTAATTTCCTTTGGCGGATCAAAATCTGGAAAACCCTGTGATAAATTTATAGCATCATATTTATTTGCTATTCTTGTCATTTTACGAATAACTGATTCTGTAAAACCATTTAATCTTTCACTTATTTCTGGCATATCCTACCCATCCTCTCATTACCATATTGCTAAATATATTAATCATCTTTCATAAAAGTTCTTAAACTTTCACATGAAAGAATTTTAAAATAAGTTCATCAAATATGATATATGAATTTTAGACATATTAAGCTAATATGTAAAAATGTTACCTTCACGATTTTAGAGCCCGTTAAGTAACTTTTACTATCTGAGGCTTTGCCGAGTTTAAAAGTCATAGGACTCTAAACAGAATGCAGGTTTAGATTTTCTGCATTAAGCGAAAAATGACTGAAAGCCATATATCATACTAACTTTGAACCTTATTTTAATATCCACCTCATCATGGAAAATGCTAATTCTTACCGCAACACTGTTTATACTTTTTACCACTACCACAAGGACATGGTTCATTTCTTCCTACTTTATTATTATTAACTATAGTCTTTGAATTTTTCCAACTATTATGTATTTCTTTTCTCTTTTCCCTTGAGAAAATTCCTTCCCATTGAGGAAGCTCATAGAGGTAATCAGCTTTTGCTTCAAGCATATTAAAGTATAATTTTTCAAAATCTACATTGATGTTTACATCATCTTCTTCGTTAAGTTTTTCTAAATCCAGTTGCTCAGTTAAACTGTCATTTACTCCATCTAAGAATCCCATGAAAAATATATCATCAACCTCAAATTTTTTTGCTAAATCTTTAATTTTACCTTCTATGTGCTTACTATGATTAGCTAATACCTTTGTGTATACCTTTGTCTCTATAGCACCATATTCTTTCCAAAAGGCTGCTTCCCCTCTAGTTTTTACATACTCAACTACCATATCGGTCCAATTCTTATATAAACTCATATGTACTTCTCCTTTTATCTCTCTAATTTATACTTAGCCTGTTTTCCGCAATAGTCACACTGGTGACCTTCCACTTCAAAAACATTAGGAAATTCTTCATTCTCTATAAGATAATCATCAAATGCCCAATCCAAGTGTTCTTCACAAAAATACTTATTTTTTTCTTCTTCCATCTATATCATCCTTTCCAAAAGGCTTTGATATATCATAGTTGCCACCAAGAGTATCCGTATCTTTGTTATCAATTTGTAATTTTACATTTTTAATAGACTGTAGTTGGTCTAAAGAAGTTGTTAAACTTTTCAGTGTTGCTTCTTCCTTAACAGGGGTCATAGGTACCTTAGCATCATTGCTTAAGCTTATATATGCAGTTCCATTATTTATTGAAAAACTTAATAACTTGGTGTTCTTAGGTAGAATAGGTTTTAATTTACTTTCAAGTCCCGGTCCTTTTATAAGTTCATTAACAATCAATTCACCTATAAGCTCTTCTTTTTGGATTAACCTTTCTTCCTGACCAATTTCAGCCTTGTTCTCATTTTGAGATGCATCAAAATATAAATTTAAATCAACAGCCTGACCTTTCTCCTTGTAAAGCTTTATATTTTCCACTTTACTATTTGAATTTATACTGGACTTATCTTTTACTGAGCAAGAAGTCAACATCAAGCTAGAACATGCTAATGCTACACAAATACTAGAGCTTATTATTTTTCTCATTAAAATTCTCCTCTTGTATATTTTAAAATTCAATATAACCACTTGGACTGTCTCTTCTAGCCATAGTTACAGATATATCCTTTTCCATCTGTATTCCACCATCATTTAATACATTTACAACTGTTTTAAATGCCAGCTCTGGATAATTGTTAGTTTTACTTAAATGTCCTAGAATGATATTTTTTTTCTTATAACTCATTATATCCATAATAGCCTTACCACAATCTTCATTTGATAAATGTCCTATATTGCTTAATATTCTTCTTTTTAAGTTATAAGGATATGGTCCAAACTTAAGCATTTCTACATCATGATTGCTTTCTAAAAGTATTACATCCGCATCTACCAGTTGCCCCTTTACTTCTTCAGAAAAATATCCCAAATCTGTAGCAACACATACTTTTTTACTCTTACAAATTACAGAATAGCCCGTTGGTTTTACTGCATCATGTGGTATATCATAACTTACTACATCTAAATCCTTAATACATATACTGTTTTTATCCATAATTTTAATGTTATGTTCTTTTATCTTACCAACACTTTTAAGCATACTATTCCATGTAGGTTCATTGGCATAAACAGGTATATCATATTTCCTAGATAGTACGCCTACACCTTTTACATGATCTATGTGCTCATGAGTAACAAATATACCATCTATTTCCTTTGGATTCTCTCCTATTTCAGTTAGAGCCTTTTCTATATGTTTCCCCGGAAGACCTACATCTATTAATATTTTTGCATTTTCTGATGCTACAAATATACTATTTCCACTACTCCCACTATAAAGCGAACAAAATTTCATAATCTTCTCCTATACCCTACAAACCATAGACAACTAATCCATAGATACTCTTATTATGTCAGCACCTAAAGATTTAAATTTATTTTCAATATGAGGATATCCTCTATCAATATGTTCAATACAAGTAACTTCTGTAGTTCCTTCAGCAATTAAGCCAGCGATAACCATAGCTGCACCTGCTCTTAAGTCACTAGCTTTAACTATAGCTCCTGTAAGCTTTTTAACCCCGTCAATTATAGCTATTCTACCTTCAACCTTTATAACAGCACCCATTTTTTTAAGTTCATCTATATGTTTAAATCTACATTCAAATATACTTTCATTTATTATACTTCTTCCATCAGCAACGCATAAAATTGCACTCATAGGTTGCTGCACATCTGTAGGAAACCCTGGATAAGGAAGAGTCTTTATATTTACTCCCTTTAATCCACCTTTAGATTTAACAGTAACAGAGTCATCAAGTTCAATAACTTCTGCTCCCATTTCCACTAGCTTTGCAGATATAGATTCTAAGTGCTTTGGTATAACATTATTTATAGTAACGGATCCTCCGCATGCTGCTGCTGCTGCCATATATGTACCTGCTTCAATTTGGTCTGGTATAACACTATAGCTGCATCCTACAAGTTCCTCCACACCTACTATTCTTATAACATCTGTACCTGCACCTTTTATATTAGCTCCCATAGTATTTAAGAAATTAGCCACATCAACTACATGTGGTTCTTTAGCCGCATTCTCAAGTACTGTTGTTCCTTCTGCTAAAGTTGCTGCAAGCATAACATTTATAGTTGCACCTACACTTACAACATCAAAATATATATTTGTTCCTATAAGTTTATCTGCTTCTACTGTTATTGTACCGTGTTCAATATTAACATGTGCACCAAGTGCTTCAAACCCCTTTATATGTTGATCAATAGGTCTAACACCTATTGGACATCCACCAGGTAGTTCCACCGCCGCCTTACCGAATCTGCCAAGTAAGGCTCCAATTAGATAGTAAGAAGCTCTCATTTTTCTCACATCTTCAGTATTCGCATTTACATTCTTTAATATAGTACTATCTATAGTAACTGAGTTTTTGACTCTAGTAATTTTGCATCCAAGACTTTCAATAATTCTTTCTTCACATTGAATATCTTCTATTTCTGGTATATTATCTATTACACATATATCTTTACTAGCCATAATAGCTGCTGGAAGAATTGCTACCGCTGCATTTTTAGCCCCGCCTATATCAACACTTCCAAAAAGCTCTTTACCGCCTTTTATAATCAATTTGTCCATTCCCGTATCCATCCTCACTATACATATATATAAATTTTACATAAATTCTTATTTTAAGATAACTACGAATTATATTATAGCATAATTATATTCTTTTTGTAATGAATTTTAAAATAATACCACCCCACTTTATTCCATTAATATAAATTAAAAAATAAATTTAACTTAGTCTAATATTTAGATTAAGTTCATACTGATTTTAAAACCTAAAAACCAGTTATCATTTTCTTTCATAGTCTTTATGTGTTATAATTATTTTATTAAAATATTTTATGTATGGCATATGGAGGAATATAATGAAATATTATTTAGTGGCATTATTTGATAAGGATTCCTATTTATTCGTTGAAAATATACAGAAAAATATCTGCAAAAAATATAAATTATATAGAAAACTCCCTGTACTACATATTACTCTTGAGGTCATTGATGATCCTGATGTTGATAAGCTTGATAAAATAGTATCAGATATACTAAAACCTTATAAGAGATTCAGAGTTGAACTAAACGGGGTTATTTGTTTTGACCCTCCATACAAATCAGTTAATTTAAAAGTGGAAAATAAAGGATACATTACTAGATTAATAAGGCAAATAAATGAAAAGCTAAGAATTAATCATCTTAAAGCAAGGGAAAACATAGATAACTGGGACTTGCATGTTTCTTTAGCAAATACAAACTACGCCTCTAGAAAATGGTCTACAAGTGAATATAAAATAGCCTGTGAAAACACTAGAGACAGTAATCCTCAAAAAGTAGCAAGGATAGATCGACTTGAGCTTTGGAAACCAATTAATAATAAAAAGACTATGACTGTTAAAAGTTTTCTATTAAAAGAATATTAAATTGTTAATTATTTATACCTTTTTAGTTCGAAAATTATGAATTAAGCATATTTCTCAATTAAGTATTGACATAGCTTTTTATGAATAGTATATTTAAGCGTAAAGTGAATTACAATTTAATTTTATCTACATATAAAAACTATGATAGGGAAGAGTAAGTAATATGTATGTTTTAAAGAGAGTAGGATTAGGTGAAAACCTACAAACTAACATTACTGAAAATCACCCTTGAGTTGCAAGCTGAATTTTAGTAGGCTAAGCCGGCATGCCGTTATAATTTTCAAGTAAGTATTTGGGTGGTACCGCGAGCAGACTTCGCCCCAGCAGGGACATTGTGTGCTCTTTTTTTTGATAAAAATATTAATAATTTTTATAAGGGGGTTTTTTTGTGAACAATTCTTATGTAGTATACAATGGTAACATAGTTCCTGAAAGCGAGGTCAATATCAGCATTAGATGCAAAGCATTTAATTATGGTTTAGGTTGTTTTGAAGGAATAAGAGCTTATTGGATAGAAGAAGATAAGCAGCTCTATGCATTTAGACTTAAAGAACATTATCAAAGATTTTTACAATCTTGTAAAACTCTTAATATTAAGTTACCTTATTCAGTAGATGAATTATGCTCATTAACTGTAGACCTCTTAAAGAAAAACAACTTTAAATCTACAACTTATATAAGACCTATAGCATATAAAGGTGGAGAAGATATTGGACCTACTCTAATGGATGAAGATGATAGACTAGTAATATACTGTCAGCCTTTAGGTAGTTATACTGGTAAGGAAGAACTTAAAGTAGCTATAACCTCATGGAAAAGACTTGAAGACAATATGCTTCCACCAAGAACTAAAGCTACAGCAGCATATCTTAACTCTGCACTTGCTTCCCTTGAAGTAAAGCAAAACGGATATGATGAAGCTATATTCTTAACTAGCAATGGAAACATATGTGAGGGTCCTGGTGAAAATCTATTCATATTTAAAAAGGGAAAGCTTATAACGCCTCCTCCAAGTGACAATATACTTGAAGGAATAACAAGAGATACAGTTATTGAACTTGCAAAAAATGAATTAAACCTTGAAGTTGTAGAAAGAAGTATAACAAGAACTGAATTATATGCTTCTGACGAAGTATTCTTCAGTGGAACAGCTATGGAGGTTACTCCAGTAATTGAAGTTGATAATAGAGTAATCGGTAATGGTAAGTCCGGAGAAATTTCTAAAAAAGTAAAAGAATTATTCTTCGAAATAACTTCAAGCAAAAATCCTAAATACTCCAAGTATTGTACTCCTGTGTACTAATTTAATATACTAAAGTTAAAGTTTGGAGGCATATGTTATATGCAAACATTTAATATGCACTATGGAGATACTACACTTGATTTCTCCATTAATGAAAATAATCTTCTACAAATAGTTAAGAGTAATCCTTTTAATCTAGGTATGACAGAAGATGAAATAATTTTAAATTCTCTTGCGAATCCTATAGGTACTCCAAGGTTAAAAAATATAGTTAAACCAGGAAATACTGTCTGTATTGTAATCCCTGATGCTACTAGAGCTTGGCAAAAAACTTATAAGTTTTTATATAGAATTGTGGAAGAACTTAATAATGGTGGTATATTAGACAAAGATATTATTTTTATAAGTGCTACAGGTACTCATAGAAAACAAACAGAAGAAGAACATAAATCTCTATTAGGATCTGAATTATATAAGAGATTTAAAATCATTGATCACGATTGCCTTGATAATGATAATTTAGTTTACTTAGGTAAAACAAGTTATGGAACACCTGTACGAATAAATAAATTGGCTATGGACTGTGATCACATAGTAATAACTGGCGGTATAGTTTATCATCTTCTTGCAGGATGGGCAGGTGGTAAAAAATCTATTCTTCCTGGAATATCTAGTTATGAGACTATTATGGCCAATCATGCTCTTTCACTTGGTGAAAATATAGGTGATGGTAGCAATCCATTGGTCAAATCTGGGAGCATTGCAAATAACCCTGTTCACAAAGATATGTTAGAAGCTACTGGCTTTGTGAAACCAAGTTTTATGTTCAATGTAATTATGGGGCCTGACGGTAATATTGCTGCTGCTGTTTCAGGTGATTACGTGGAAGCCCATAGTGCTGGAAGAGAATTAGTAAATAAAATAGATGGTGTTAAGATCCATAAAAAAGCTGATTTAGTTATTGCCAGTGCTGGTGGATACCCAAAAGATATAAACTTATATCAATCCAGCAAAACAATGATTAACATGAATGAGGCTGCTAAGGATGGTGCCACCCTAATTCTTCTTTCTCAATGCAGAGAAGGTCTAGGTGGAGACGATGACATTAAAGATATAATATTAAATTATGATAATATATTGGATAGAGAAAAATCTCTTAGAGAAAGATATAGTATATCAAAGTTTATAGGATACTATGCTTGCGAAATCGCAGACAAGTATGATTTTATAATGGTATCCGATATAGATCAGGCTTTAGTAAAAAATGCACATATTAAAGTAGTAAGTACTATTGATGAAGCTCTTAATATAGTTTATGAAAAAAGAGGAAAAAATTTAGAAACTATATTAATGCCTAAAGGAGCTAATACTCTACCCATTTTAGAGGAATAGTCTATGGAATTGTAATTACCATATTATATTAATAGAAAATTTATCAATTACAATATAAACATTATTAGGTTTATATTGTAGTTGATTTTTAATTAATTTGTAATTGTGCCTTACTTTAATATTAAAATATTATGAATTTAATCAATTTTTTTATGTAATCGTTTATGAAACCTTTCATTATTTATGACTTTAATATAAAATATAAACTATACGAAAGTTATAGAAAGGCGGCTTTATTAATGAATTTGGAGAAATTATTCAATCTACAAAAGGAGCTAGATAGTAGAATACTGAAAGAACACAATTTAGATAATGAAATATTGTTTTCTCAAAAAGCCCTTGCACTTCAAGTAGAAGTAGGAGAGTTAGCCAATGAAACTAGATGTTTTAAATATTGGAGTAACAAAGGTTCATCTCCAGATGAAAATATTCTAGAAGAATTTGTAGATTGTCTACACTTTATATTAAGTATAGGTCTAGATAAAAATTTTGCACATATAGAACTAACAGCTGCTAATTACGGAGATAAAATAACCGAACAATTTTTAGACCTTTTTATTGACATTAACGATTTTTTAATATGCTCTTCAATTGATCATTATATAACTCTTTTTGAAGATTTTTTAAGTCTTGGTTTAAACTTAGGATTTACAGAATCTCAAATAGAAGAAGCCTATTTAAAAAAAAATCTTATTAATCATGAAAGACAAAATACTGGTTATTAGAATTAATTTAAATAAAATATGTACACTGTAGAATTTTATTAAATAAATGAAATGCTACAGTGTTTTTTTTATTTTATAGAAAGTAATTTATATGTAGTTGAATAAAAAAATATAATTATAGAAAATACCATTTAGGCATGTGAAAATAAATAACAAGTCAAAGATGCGAGGTGTATTTTGAATTATACAAGGAAATAGGTTCTGATGATAGTGGTGCTATCAGAAGGTTCTGTTGACGTAGTAGGATTCAAAATAGACTAGCATACTGACTAGTTATTTATTTGAATATGCCTTATTCATATATATCTACAAATCTGGTTACACTAAAGTTCAGGATGGTGATTTTATGCTTGGTATATTTCTATCAATTTTATCAGGAATATGTATGAGTCTTCAAGGTGTTTTCAATACAAGATTAAGTGAGAAAATAGGACTTTGGGAGACCAATGTTATTGTTCAGGGAACTGCTTTAGTATTTACTGCAATAGTTTTAATTTTTGCACATAAGGGTAATTTAAAAAATATTAAAGATGTAAATAAATTATATCTTTTAGGAGGCTTATTAGGGGTTATAATCATATATACAGTTGTAAAGGGCATATCTTCAGTTGGAACTACCTGTGCAATTTCCACAATACTAGTAGCCCAGCTTTTAGCCGCAGCTCTCATTGATGCCCTCGGTCTTTTTGGTACACAAAAAGTAGCCTTTGGCATACATGAAATATTAGGTGTGATTATTATGATATCAGGTATAATTTTATTTAAATGGAAGTGCTAAAAATATTTTCTTAATTATTAATAGCAAATATCAAGTTTTAAAATATAATAATAATGGAAGTCATCTTGCGGAGGAAAATTGATGTTTTCAATAAAGAAAAAACTTGATAACAATTTAAGAATTGCCATAGAAAAAGATAGATTTAAAAATTATAGAATAATTATTCACTGTACTGCATTACTAGATAAATTTCAATCGAAAATAAAATCATTTAGAGGTGAATTGATATGCATAATACCTTCAATTAATTGTGTATGTGCCAATATGTCAGCTTTATCTATTCACCGTTTAATAGAATACCCAGAAGTAAATTTTATTACGCTTGATGATTTTGCTTATCTCTGTGCTAATAGTGTATCTGCTGCAAATAGCGTAAATTTAGGTAAAAGTTTGAAATTTACAGGTAAAGATGTATGTATAGGTTTAATAGATAGTGGCGTATATCCACATCCAGATTTGTTAAGTCCTTTTAAAAAAATAAAAAAATTTACTGATCTTATAAATGGTCTTAATTATCCTTATGATGATAATGGTCATGGTACCTTCATCAGTGGTATACTATCTGGAAGCGGAATTAATTCGAAGGGAATGTATAAAGGTATCGCTCCAAATAGCAGTATATATTGCATAAAGGCTTTTAATGCTTTAGGAAAAGGCTATATCTCAAACATACTTTTAGCTATAGATAAATTTCTTCTTGATTGTAAGAAATTTAACATAAGAATACTCTGTTTACCTTTTGAAATATCTACAGAAGATGATTTTATACTTTCTTTATTTTATAAAATTTTTGAAAAAG
This sequence comes from Clostridium arbusti SL206, assembly GCF_000246895.1. Taxonomy (GTDB): domain Bacteria; phylum Bacillota; class Clostridia; order Clostridiales; family Clostridiaceae; genus Clostridium_I; species Clostridium_I arbusti. The sequence goes on from NZ_BAEV01000001.1 coordinate 74,964, forward strand.
CAAAAGAAAATGACATTGTCGTAATAATTCCTAGTGGTAATAATGAAAATATAAAAAGTTCCATACGTGGTATTGCTGCACTAAGTAATTGCCTAACTATTGGCGGCGTAGATACCACTTCCATAACTAAACCCTATTTTTATTCCGCGAGTGGACCTTGTGGTAAACTTATGAAACCAGATCTTTCCGCTGCATGTGTGGATATATATTCTTTAAGATCTGATATTAACTATGTTTCAGAAAGAGATGGTGTGAAACTTTATCCACACAAAATGAAGCAATACTATACTACTTTTACAGGAACATCTTGTGCTGCTGCCTATATAAGTGGAATTTGTGCTTTATTATTAGAAAGTAATAGCACTTTAAATTATAAGGATGTTATATCCCTTATTAAAGCTTCTTGTAATTTATTGAACTTTCCTAAGTGGCAACAAGGAGAAGGACTAATAGATATAAAAAAGCTTTTTAATAATGAATAAAAATCAATTTTTTTACACATAACTATAATTACAAAATAATTTTTAATTATCTTGTAACGAAATTAATTAAATATAATTTCGCTATCAAACATTCTTAGCCTTTTATGCTTTGTATGTTTGTAATAATATTAGCCTCTGAGTTTAAATTCTCAGAGGTTTTTATTTTCTATTTACTTAAATATAAAATTTAGCCTTATAGCTAATCTTGTTTAAAGGTATTATAAATTACACTTTATATTCTACTTCTCAAAATTTATACTTTTAGAAAGCCTATCTTTACCTATTATAGTATTGTAAAATACATTCTTTGTTTGTTCTAAATAATCCTCTGGGACCATGAGTGCAGGGCTAAAATGAGTTAGCCAAAGTTCCTTTACATTACCTAATTTAGCTAAAGTAGCTGCCTCTTTAAAAATCATATGTTTATTCTTAATAGCTTTTTCTAAACTTTTATCATCACCATACATACCTTCACATATAAAAAGTTCGGCTTTTTTTATAAAATTTATAAGTTCCTCTATAGGTCTTGTATCCGTTATGTAGCAAATCTTTATTCCCTTTCTTTCATCCCCTAAAACCATATTTGGTAAAAAGAACTTTCCATTAAAATTAATACTTTCACCTCTTTGAAGGGTACTCCAGAGTTTAATAGGAACATCATTTAATTGAGCTTTTTCTTTATCAAACTTCTTTCTTCTTTTTACTTCTATACTATAACCTAAACATTCCATTGTATGTTCACAGTTTATAGTATGAATTATCATATTATTTAATTCAATTGAATAGTAATTATCTTCTACTTCTATTAGCCTCAATTCATAAGGCAACATTGGTGATATAACTGTAATGCCATTAATGACATTTTTTAGTCCTGTAGGACCAATTATAGTAAGTAGTTCAGTTCTCCCTGAGTTTCCTATAGTCAAAAGCATTCCTGGTAATCCAGCTATATGATCTGCATGATAATGAGTAAAGCAAATAGTATCTATAGTTTTAAATCCACAGCCTAATATTTTCATGGAAACTTGTGTTCCTTCTCCACAATCAATTAACAATTTACTTCCATTAATACTTACTAGCATAGAAGTAAGAGACCTATTTGGCACTGGCATGCTACCACCGCATCCAAGTAAACATATATCTAACAAAACTATCCCTTCTTTACTTTCAATTTGAAATTTAGTAAGTTAATTAATATTATAAGTAGAATTATAATTAATATCCTAGTAATCAATTTATATTAATACATAATTTATTTTGCTTTTATATTATTAAAGTTAATTTGTATTTTACCGTTTATTGCTTTAAAATATATATAAAGGCTATTTATTAGTAAGTATTATTATAATTATAGCTATTAATACTATTTCGAAAGGATGATTATTATGATAAGTGAAAAATTATTTTCTGCTTTAAACGATCAGGTAAATTATGAATTTTATTCAGCACATATTTATTTAGCAATGCAATCATACTGTGCTTCTCAAGACCTACCTGGTTTTGAAAACTTTTTTAAAGTACAAATTGAGGAAGAAAGATTTCATGCCAATAAATTTTTTAATTACATAGTTGATATGGATGGCACTGTAGAAATTAAAGGTATGGATAACCCAAACAACGAGTTTGGTTCAATACTTGATGCCTTTAAAGCAACATTACATCATGAAAAAATTGTAACTGAAAAAATTTATAACCTTATGGACATTGCTACAAATGAAAAAGAACATGCAACTATAAGTTTCTTAAAATGGTTTATTGATGAACAAACAGAAGAAGAAAAAACTGTTTCTACTATATTAAAGAGATTAGAAAGAATAGATGATGATAAGGCTGCATTATATATGCTAGATGCTGAATTAAGTCAGAGAGTCTTTACAGCGCCAACAACAATTGCTTAATAGCTTTATATTTTAATAAGGCATGTGAAAATAAATAGTAAGTCAAAGATGCGACGAATATTTTGAATTGAGCAAGGAAGCAGGTTCCGAGGATAGTGGGCTATCTGAGGGTTCTGCTGACGCAGTAGGATTCAAAATAGGCTAGCATACTGACTAGTTATTTATTTAAATATGCCTATTCCCTATTTAAAGTTTACTATTTGTATTTTAGACAATATATATAAAATACAAATAGTAACCAAAAAATATTTATTTAAAAATTAACTTTATAGTAGAAATCTACAATAACTTTTTTTAAATATTCCTATCAATCATGGACAACCTTCCAATTCCCATCTACATCAGCATTTATGGTACCTCTTGATAATATATAATTAGCTATAAGTTCAGACATATCTATTGGAATATCCTTTATTACAGGTTTACCCTTAAACATACTATAGTTTCCACCACCACCCGCACGATAATTATTCATTACCACATCATATTCCTTTTTCATATCTAGTGGACTACCTTTATAATCTAACTTGGTTATACGCTTCCCAGCAGGCTTTGATATATTTATTTCATAATCAATACCTTCCCACATATCATAATTATAGTGTTGTGGTTTAGGAGTTGTAAATCTAGGATTTACTTTAATACTTTTCCCATCATAATTAGCAAAATAAGATGCTGATTTTTCTAAAGCTTCTTTAATATCATTGCCTTTGATTCTAATTACCTTTAATGTGTTAGGATATACATAGTTTGAAACAATATCTCTCATAGTAACTTTGCTTGGAAATCCTGTAGATTTATTATCAAATAAAGCTGTATTTGAAATATCTACTGATGCACTATCCATCTGCACTTTATTGATAAATTCAATTAGAGCATTGTCTTTAGTTCTTATATTCATATAGTCCTTAACAGTCATATCTCCATTTATATTTCCCATGCACTTATCTAACCAATTCTGAGTATCCTTTTCAATATCTTTAACTATATTTTCAATTTCCACTTGAGATTCCCTTTTCTCACAATAAACTAACTTAGATTTCTTATCTATTACTTTCCATACATTATTATGCATTTTTAAGTTAACTTCAACTCTACCTATGGCATTAGCTGCATTTCCTGGTTGAAGTACTAGAACTCCATTAACGTATTTATTTTCTATGAACCTATGTTGATGACCCGTCAATAAAACATCTATACCTTTTACCTTTATACAAAGTTCATAGGCTTGATTTTCTCCTGTAAGGCTTTCTGTTGGTTTTCCTGTATCCAGGTCCCTTTCAAATCCTCCATGATAAGAAACTACTACCAAATCTACTTTTTCTTTTTCTTTCAAAATACCAATCCACTTTTCTGCAGTTTTCACTACATCCTCAAAACTTATTCCTTTGATTATATCTGAATTCTCCCAGTTTGGTATATACTTTGTCGTGAGTCCCAATACACCTACTCTTAATCCATTTTGAAATTTCTTTATTATATAAGGCTTGCCAAAAATAGGTTTAGAAGTATCCTCATTAAGAATGTTTGCTGATATCCAAGGAAAGTTTGATTGTTTTATTGAACTGTTCAAAATGTCCATTCCATAGTTAAATTCATGATTTCCTATGACAGCTGCATCATATTTTAAAAAGTTCAATACATCTATAATGGGATTTTTATCTCTTTTGTCTACTTTAGCATAATAATACGTAAGCGGGGTTCCCTGAAGCATGTCACCATTATCTATTAAAATTATATTTTTATTTGAACTTCTCTCTTCTTTAATTATACTAGCAATTTTAGATATTCCATTTTTCGTCTTCTCATTATTAGCATAATTTATAGGAATCATATTTCCATGTATATCACTGGTTTCTAATATAACTAATTTCATTTCTTCTACAGCCATAATTGCACAACTCCATTCCACAGCATAAATCAATTTATAACTCATTATATCATAACAAAAGAGTGTATTCTAAAATATTATTTTAGAATACACTCTTATATCTATAAATGATATGTTTTATTTTAAATTATCGATAAGCTGTTTTTAACTGCTGTCTATGTGCTATAAATCCTAGTATATAATTGATTACAAAATATATCAATGCTAGCATACCAAAGATACCAAATACTTGAGCTGTGGTACTATATTGACCCATTATAATCATTCCTTTACCTGTTAACTCTTCAATTCCTACTACCCATACAAAGGATGTATCCTTTATTACAGTAATAAAAGTGGAAACTAATGGTGGAATCATATTTCTTAAGGCCTGCGGTAAAATAATATAGATCAATATTTTAGAGTAACCAAAACCTTGGGATTGCGCAGCTTCCCATTGGCCCTTATTAATGGAGTTCAATCCAGCACGAATAATTTCTGCAATAATAGCACTAGTAAATATAGTCATGGCCAAGATACCTGAATTTATTGGCTTTAGTTTAGTCATAAACCGTATAGATAATATGAACAATAACAATGGGGTATTACGAACAAATTCAATATATATTGTGGATAAAAGGCCGAAGATTTTATGCTTAGAAAAACGTGCAATACCTAAAATCATTCCTATGATACTACTAAATATAATAGTCATAATAGCTATATATAAAGTAGTTCCTAGCCCTTTAAGTAAAAATGTAAATATTTCAGGCTTAAAAAGTTCTGTTATCACATTGCCACCCCCATCTTTTGTTCTAATCTTGTTGCAATCCTAGCGATAGGTAGGCATAATATTAAATATAATAGTGCCGTCATTATATACGCTGGTCCATAGTAAAGATTGTTACTTGACCATGAGTCCGCAGTATACATTAAATCTCCCCCAGCCACCATAGCCATTACAGAGGTATTTTTAATAAGACTTACGACTTGATTAGTAAGTGGTGGAAATATAAGTTTTGTTGCCTGAGGTAAAATTATATATCTCATAGTTTGAATATAAGTGAAACCTTGTGCAATAGCGGCCTCTGTTTGACCTTTAGCTACTGCCTCAATTCCACCTCTCACTACTTCTGCTATATAAGCACCATGATATATTCCGATTCCTAAAACTCCTACTACAAATACTGATAATTTTATACCTAAATGAGGTAATAAATTATATAAGAAGAAAATTTGTATTACAAGTGGAGTATTTTGTATTACAGCTACATAAATCTTATTTATCTTTTTAGGGATTTTATAGTGCAATGCACCAAAAACCCCAAAAATCACCCCAAGTACTAATGATAAAACTAATGCCAATATAGACAACTCAATTGTATTTAAAAACCCAAGACCAAAAATAGACCAATCCTTAAAAAGAGCCTCCCATTTAAATAATGCAAAAGGATTAGACACTATTTTATCCCCCATTTCTTAATAAGCTTATCAATTTCTCCTGATTTTTTCATATCATTTATAGTTTCATTTATAGTTTTAGCTAGTGCATCATTTCCCTTTTTAGAAGCTATACCATATTCCTGTGGAGTAAAACGTTCCTTTAAAATTTCAGTAGAACTATCTAAATATCCAAAAAGAATAGAACCATCTACAGAGAAACAATCAATACGTCCAGAGTCTAAAGCTGCTTTAATTTCAGGATAACTTCCAAACTCTAAGAATTTAACTGTACTTCCCACTTTTTTAGCTGAATCTTGTATTGCCTGTTTACTTGTAGCACTTTGAGCAACACCTATTGTCTTACCATTTAATCCTTTTAAATCTTTAATCCCAGAAGCTTTCTTAACCATTAAGCCTACACTATCCGTAAAATATGGATCAGAGAAGTTATAACTTTTCTTACGTTCATCAGTTATTGTAAATGTAGCTGCAATCATATCTACATCCCCACTATCTAAAAGCGGACCTCTTGTCTTTGCGGTTACTGCTTCGAACTCAACTTTATTCTCATCCCCTAGAATCTTTTTAGCTATCGCTTTAGAAAGATCTATTTCAAATCCTTCTATCTTTGAAGTCTTAGGATTTTTGTATCCAAACTTAGGTACATCAACCTTAACTCCAACTTTTAACTTTCCCCTGTCTTTTATTGCTTTAATATCTGATTGTGCTGAACTTGAATCTGACTTCTGTGAAGATGAGCCACATCCTGTTAATGTAATTATAGTTGCTACTAATAATAAACCTATAATACCTCTTAATTTTTTCATAATATATCCCTCCAATTTTATTATAAATATATATTTTTAATGCATTATACGACTTAAGAATTGCTTAGTTCTATCATGAGTTGGCTTAGTAAAGAAATGTTCTGGTTTTCCTTCCTCTAAAATTTGTCCACCATCTACAAATATAACTCTATCTGCAACCTTTCTAGCAAATCCCATTTCATGAGTTACAATTACCATTGTAATTCCTTCTTCTGCAAGACTAGCAATAACATCTAATACTTCTTGAATCATTTCTGGATCCAATGCAGATGTAGGTTCATCGAAAAGTATAGTCTTTGGTTTCATATTTAAAGCTCTTGCAATCGCTACACGCTGCTGTTGTCCTCCTGAAAGCTGAGATGGATATGCATTTGCTTTATCTTTCAACCCAACACGTTCTAAATACATAAGCCCAGATTTCTCTGCTTCTTTCTTTGAAACTCCCTTAAGTAATATTGGTGCTAAAGTTAAGTTTTCAAGAACCGTCTTGTGAGGATATAAATTAAATTGTTGAAAAACCATAGCAACCGATTGTCTTATTTTATTAATAGGTGCCTTAGATTCTGTAATATCAACTCCATCAATTATAACTTTACCCTCTGAAGGTTTCTCTAATAAATTCATACTTCTTATAAGTGTACTCTTTCCAGAACCACTTGGGCCAATTATAACTAATTTTTCGCCATTTGAAACCGTTAAATCTATTCCTTTTAATACATGAGCCTCTCCATATCTTTTATGGACACCTTCTAGCTTAATCACTTTTACCACCTCGTTGTAATATTTATCAAAAATCAATTTATAATATCTCTGAAATCAATTAACCTTTACAATAATTTAATATATTATTAATAACGTATTAAATATTTACCAATTTATTAACTATTATGCAATATAAACATCAAATTGTCAATAAATTTATTCCTTATATTTATTATTTGAAAAGTTTTTTCCCATAGCAGTAATTTGATGACGGATTAATTTCATAATTTTTTACTAAACTATATAAAGTAGGAGCTAATACATAAAACTTGATTTAGTTTATGTATTAGCTCCTACTTTATGCAATTATGTATATTAAAAATTTTTAAAATTCCATTTAAAATTTTCCACTATAATTTCATAACGCTTTCTTCAATACGTCTGTTTGTGTTTTCAATTATATCTTTTGGATAGTTTAAAAACTTTAACAGTTTTACGGCATTACGCGTCCTACATACTCCATTTTTTAATTTATAATCAAAAACCATTCCCTCCTTATCTATATCCTCAGTAAAGTAGAAAAGATTATATTTATCTTTTAGCATATCCGTAAGCTCTATATCATGTGTAGCAACTACTGCAAGTGCATTATGCATTTCAAGATAACTCAATATTTCTATAGATGCATTAATTCTTTCTACAGGATTTGTCCCTCTAAATATCTCATCTATTATACAAAGAAGTGGATAATCTTCTCCCCCTTCTCTAATTATTCTAAGTAATGCCTCTGCTTCTCTAAAATAATAACTTTTACCACCCATTATATTATCTTCTGGGCTTATAGATGTCATTATTTTAAAAAAGCTTCCTTTATAATATGAAGCTGTAGTTATATATATAGTTTGTGCTAAAATTGCATTTACACCAAGAGTTCTTAAAAAAGTAGATTTTCCTGACATATTAGAACCTGTTAATATTATTCCCTTATTCTTTATGGTAACTGAGTTTGATACCGCCCCGTCTATAAGTGGATGTACCAAATCCTTAGCCTCTAGGTAACCATTTTGATTTGTAAAGTTTGGATGTGAATAGCTCTTTAGACTTTTCCTATAAGCTGCTATAGAAAGCAGTGCATCTATCTCTCCAATAGTAACATATAGCATTTTTAAATCTTCTTGATATTTCTTTATAAGATTTATACATGAAAAGAATTGGTTTTCTTCAAATAATAGTACCACATATAAAAGTTCTCCAATACCTGTTTGATCCATACCTTCAATTCTTCCTACCCCCGCAGATCTTTTAGCTATTCCATATACCTTTTTGCTTAATGAGTTAAGTATCTCTCTATATTCCTTAAATTTTTCTGAGTTAAGTTTTGAAATATCACTAGCAGTAACTATAATGCTATTTAAGTATCCTATACAGGAAACATAGCTGGTTATTTTAGCTTTAATTCTATTGTGTAATATATAATTTATTCCCAAGGAAATTACTATAATAAAAAGTCCACCAAAGTTTTTAGTAACTAAAAAGAATATTAATGACAGTATAGGTATTATAGCCATTAATATACAAAGTGGTCTTAATCTTGTATCTGCATCAATATCATTCCATAACAAGTCAGGCACGTCGTTTATTTTCTTCTTATTAAGCTTTAAAAGATACATACCTAACTCTTCTCTAAACTTTTTATCATTTTCAAATAGTTTTGTAATCTTATCCCTTTTCCTTAATTTATCTTCTTTAAATAACGGAGTTCTAAGTATATTGTATAGCATCTCTTCACCAGGAGATGTTAATGTCCTGTCTATTTGACTATATATCTCATCCATAGTCAGATCTGACCAAGTCTGATCATCTAAACAAAAATCATCTTTATTTTCATAACTTATGTAATCAAAAACATTTCTTATTCTTCTAAAACTTCTCTTTCTATCTACCTTTTCGCCCCATTCTTTAATAAAGGTTCTATATAATCCGTCTAGTACTATCTTCTTTCTCATATAAAAAACAATGAATATTAGAAACAACAAAGGTATTAGCCCAATAAGATATAAATGATTTACACGCATTGATTGATTTATTAATACTGCTGCTATAAATATTGCTATAAGCACAAATATGTTAGATATAAAATTAGCTCCTTGTTCATCCATAAGCCTCTTCCTCCCTTTAAATACAATTAAGAATAAAACATTAAAATCGTATTCTTTTACTATTACTAGTTTACTTTATTAAAATTTAAATGTCTACATAAAGCATATTTATTCATAATTAGTAATGTTATTACTGACTAGTTATTTATTTTAATGTGCCTTAATGTATAACATACGACAATTGACATAATTTATAAAAAAGTGTAAGATATATGTAAATGCAATTAAATTGCATTTACATATATAAAGAGGTGATTGAATTTGTTAAAAAAAACTATTGTATTTATTGTATTGTTATCTATGATCTTAACTCTATCTTCCTGTAAAGGCAATTCTTCTCAAACTAATTCTTCTAATGAAAATAAAACTTCTAAAATTAAAGTAGCTGTATCTTTTAATGCTATGAGGGAATTTGTAAGTGCTATAGGTAAAGATAAGGTGGATATAACTACCATAGTCCCTAATGGTACAGAGCCCCATGAATTTGACCCCAAAATTAAAGATTTACAAACCCTCTCTACAGCAAAAGTATTTGTTTATAACGGATTAGGTATGGAAAAATGGGCAGATAAAGCTGTGCAATCCGTTGATAACAAAGATTTAATAGCCGTTGACGCTTCTAAAGGTGCTGATGCAATAAAAAATTCTGACCCTGATGAAATCAAAGAGCATGGTGAATACGATCCACATCTTTGGATTAGTCTAAAAGGAGCTGAATTTGAATCAAATAATATAAAAGATGCCTTAGTAAAGGCTGATCCTAAAAACAAAGATTTTTATGAAAAAAATTATACTGACTTTAAGAGTCAATTGGACGGAATATATAATGACTACAAATCAAAACTATCTAATTTACCAAATAAAAATTTTGTGACTGGTCATGCTGCCTTTGCCTATCTTTGCAGAGACTTCGGTTTAAAACAAAATAGTGTAGAAGATGTATTTGCTGAAGGCGAACCAAGCAGTAAAAGATTAGAAGAACTTATAAGTTATTGTAAAACAAATAACATAAAAACTATATTTGTTGAGGATATGGTTAGTCCAAAAGTTTCAAACACCCTAGCCAAAGAAGTAAACGCTAAAGTAGAAAAAATTTATACTGTTGAAAGTAAAGAAGACAATCTAGACTATATACAAAGCATGAAGCAGAACCTTCAAGAGATATATAATAGCTTAAAATAAGAGAGCGCTAAAGGAGTTAGATTAAATTTTTCTAACTCCTTTATTTTTTAACAAAATTACACATAGATTCATATAATAAAAATGAATCAATGTGTAAATTAGGAAGGAATGGAGTATTATGTATTATAAGCTTTCTGATCCCTATTATTTAAATCCTTATATGCGTCATAGTTCTTCTAGAAAAAGAAGTATTAATGCTAGAAGCTTAAAGGTGGTCGGTAACGATAGTGTAAAGGCCTCTCCCGATATGGCTAATGTTATACTCGGTGTCCAAACTGAAAATACTGATTTAAAAATTGCCCAAAATGAAAATGCCATTATTACTACAAAAGTAATTAATGCTCTAACATCTATAGGCATTAGTGAAAAAAATATAAATACAGATAGCTATTCAATTGAACCACAATACGATTATGTAGATGGAAAACAAATTTTTAGATCCTATAAAGTTATAAACAGTATAAGAATTATAACAAAAGCTATTAACAATGTAGGCCAGATTGTGGATACTGCCACTGCTAATGGAGCAAACATAGTAAATAGTATAACTTTCTCATTGTCAGATACAACTCCCTATTATAGAAAAGCATTAAATCTAGCATTAGAAGATGCCCTAATGAAAGCTAGAACCATAAGCAATAACCTAGGTGTTATATTAGATGAAATACCTATAAATGTCATAGAAGAAAATTATAATATTACTCCTAGCGTTGAGAGAAAAACTCTAACTGCCACAGCCAGTACTCCTATAATGCCAGGACAAATTGATATAACTGCCAGAATAAATGCAACTTTCAATTATGAATAAAAAATACCTAGTTATAGTTTATTTTTACTCTAAAAAAATAAGGGATCATTATATCAAAATTTATTGACATGATGATTCCTTATATCCTATATAAGGCATCTTCAAATAAATAACAAGTCAGTATACTAGTCTATTTTGAATTATACTACGTTAACAGAACCTTCTGATAGCACCACTATCATCAGAACCTGTTTCCTTGTATAATTCAAAATATTCGTCGCATCTTTTACTTGTTATTTATTTTCACATGCCTAAACTGTTTAATTTAATTTTTTAAATATTTAAATAATCTTTTATATTAAAATCAATTTCTTTTCCTGTTCTAAGCAAGTTTCTTAATTTTAATACTTTATAATCAAATTTACTTAGAATTTCAAGATTGTCTTTTTCAACTTCACTAGTTTCTATCACCTTACTAATACCACCATTTTTTATTACAATTCTCTTATTACCCATGAGTGCTAAAAGTGGATCATGGGTAGACATCAAAACTATTTTTTCTCTTTTCACTAAAAGTTCTAGTGCCTTTTTCCTATCCACTCCCGCATTTTCAATCTCATCTATAAGAACAATAGGAGATTTACTAAGTAGCGCTGTGTCTGCTATCATAAGTGCTCTTGATTGACCACCACTAAGCTGCGTAACTGGAACATCTGGAGAAAATTTTTCTCCAGCCAAATCATTTGCACACTTTATTATGGCTTCTACTATTTCATCAATATTTTTAATTCTACGACTTTCTGCATGCCTAGTAATAAATTCTGAAGTAGTTACATCCATGATAAAGTTCATATTTTGAGATAATTGAGCAATTAGCTTGTTCTCTATAGAAAAACGTTTATCTTCCTCTGGTACTTTATCATTAACAAGTATTTGTCTTTTTGTAGGGGTATCCCGTTGCGCCAAGCATTCAATATCTTCTAACAGTCTACTTTTTCCAGAACCCGTAGGTCCTACTATTGAAATTATTTCTCCTTTTTTTAGAGTTATGCTTATATCTTCTTTTTCATTAAATTTATTGTATCCACCAATTATAGTCACTGAGTTTACACTATTACTTTCCTCTTCAATTGATTCACTCATCTTTTCCATAAAGGCAATAAAATTATCTATTATCTGCTCTCTTCCAATACCTAGATCATCTAAATTTTCATCGGAAAAACTAGCTACTAACTCTTTCATAGTTTGCTTCTTGTCAAATTCTTTTAACCCAACAAAATCAAAAAAGTTCTCTACATAAGAATATCTATCAATTACATCAACTATTGGTATAGATAGCAGTTCATTATTTATAGTATTTTCCATAAGCATCCCACCCTAAAGATTCATTTTTTTAATATTTCCATTTTGATATTCTTTACCTATTTTAGTTTGACCAAGACAATATGAACAAACAGCGGCTGGCATCGGAAATCTTAATCTCTTGTTAGTAATCTCACTTATAACACTACCATCCTTTAAGTTTTTACTTAATTCATAAGCTCCTTGACCCGTTATTCCATTTACAAAAACTATTTTAGCTTTGGGATTAGCCTTTTTTATTTCGAAGGCAAATACTTCTCTCTCTGCCTGAGAGACTATATCTCCCTTAGTAACTACAACTATATCTGCAAATTTAAGCATAGGTCCTATTTTTTTAGGAGTATTTATACCTGATAAATTATCAATAACACACACAGCAGGTATCTCCCTTATATGTGGTGAGCATCTATTGCAAAGCCCTGCACTTTCACTTATAAGTATATCTAGCCCTTCTTTTATTCCCCAATCCACACATTCTTCAATATTACTTACGAAAAAATGGTCTGGACATAAATTTCCTGATAAACCAACCTTTACAGGAACATTAATCTTTTCATACAACACGTTGTCATAAGATGACAGACAATCAAACTTAATAACACCTATTTTAGTTCCTGATTCCTTCATAAGCTCAATAGTTTTTAAAATCACTGAAGTTTTCCCAGAAGATGGAGGACCTGATACGGTAATTAATTTCATACCAATCACACTCTCTAATTTATTTTATTTGTATTTCAGGTAAGGCATGTTCAAATAAATAACTAGTCAGTATACTAGTCTATTATGAATCATACTACGTTAACAGAACCCTCTGATAGCACCACTATCATCAGAACCTGTTTCCTTGTATGATTCATAATATACGTCGTATCTTTGACTTGTTATTTATTTTCATATGCCTTATTATTAAAATTAACATTTACCTGAATAAGTATTTAATCTAACTACACTTCTTATTTACTTTTCCATTCACTTATAAACATGGTGTTTGTTATATTTCTTATTTGCTCCATATCATTTTCTCTTAAATATTCCCATCCTAGCCATTTAAATTTTGCACCATCTGGCAATTTATTATCTACTTTTAAATTTAATGATGGGAAATAACTCTCTGCAAGTTTACTTCCAAGTTCTTCGCCTGTAACAAAATTTATAACTGTATCCATCTCTTGAAGTTTTGATTCCTTTGCTAACATACACATAGGATTAATAAGTGCTCCATCTTCAGGCCACACTATAGCTGTTTTTTCTGTATTAGGGCACGTTTTTGCAAAAAACCAAGACATAATATATATTGCTGCTCCCTCTGTATTTAATGTACCTGCAACCTTTGACATTTTAGATGGATGCCAAAGATTCTTAGTATTTTTTACTAATTTCTTTACTCCATCTTCTCCATATTCTTTATATATATATAATACTGACGAGTCACTTAACTCCTCTGGTGTTCCCCCTACAATTATGTTATCCTTATAAATAGGGTTTAGTAAATCTCCCCAACTCTTAGGAATTGGTAACTCTCCTAATTTCTTTTTATCTACAAGTATTACACTAGGAGCTGCAGCATACATAGTATATAATCCCCTTGGATCAACACAACCTGCCTCTAAAAACTCTTTATTTATATTTTCACCTCTAACCGCTTTAAAGTTTTCCTTATTTACAAGATTTTTCATAAATCCTTGTTTAAATTCATCTTTAAATCCATTAGCGGCCACAACATCTGGAAAATCCTTTATATCTTTTGCTTCCCATACATTACTAAGGTCAGCTTTACAACTGCACCCAGATGGAACATAGCACTTTAAATCTATTCCTTTTTTCTTCTTATGATCTATTACTGCTTTTTCAAGTTCTTCTTTAAATGTCTGCCTCACACTACATGCTATTATACCTAAAAAATTTAAGTCATTTAAATTACAATCATCATCTAATAAAACACTTTCTTCTATTAATTCCATAATGATACCTCCTAAATTTTAAAATTTCCTTTGCCTAACTTATACACATCATTATACGCAATACAGCATGTCTGAAATACATATTATTTTTTATATTTTTAATAAATACTACTAATGAAATTTAAATTTCATTAGTAGTATTTAATTATTATTAAAATTTCGTTATGGTAGTTCCTATATCAATAGGCTTCCCAAAATATACCCAAGTAGTTGAAATAGCATCTACCCCTGTCTTTGCATATTCTTCTATATTATTAGAATTAATGCCACCTGTGCCTATAAGAGTTATATTTCTATTAATACTTCTTATTTGTTTAACCATATCCTTTAATTCCTTTGGAGGAATTTTATCAAATTGTAACCCATCTACACCTACTCTTGCAAATTTAACAGCATCTTCAAGGGAATCAACTTCAACAATTATCTTTTTTTCAGAAGCTTTTGTTTTGATTTCATCAAACTTTGAAATCAATCCATCTACACCATCTAGAAAATTCATATGCTGCTTAAATATTAGTATAGTTTCAGATAAACCAAGCCTATGAGGATAAGCTCCTCCTGCAATAGCTGACTTTATTGATAGTTCTTTAGTTCCCGGGAATACCTTTCTTGTAGTAAAAAGTTCAATTTTAGGATTGATAGCTTTAGCTGCATCAACTAATTTTCTAGTCCTTGTAGATATTCCAGAACAATACTCAAGTATATTTGAAGAAAGTTTCCATGCCATGTGTGCTGCTTCTGCATATCCTTCTCCTTCTAAAATCACCTGTCCTGGTATGACCAAAGTCCCACTTGATACATAATTTTTAATTTTAATATTAAGCTTTTCAAATATTTTAATAACTTCTTCTGTACCAGTGATTACTGCATCTTCTCTAGTAACGAACTTTATACTACCTTTTTCTTTTCCTATACCTAAAATTAATGTAGTTAAATCTATATATGGAATATCTTCCTTAATAAATTTATCTATAGTTTCATCTGAAATATATACCACTTTCATCCCTCATTTTTAAAAATATATTTACACCGTTATATTGTAACTTATTAAATTTTTTACTTTTGTCAATATTTTAACGAAGTTTCTAGAAAATAATCTTTATTTTTATTAGAATTATATAAGAAAAAGGAGTTAATAGATATACAACTAATTATGTCGTATCATAAATAAATTAAAACTTATCTTTAGTTGTATTTTACTTAGTTATGTTACTATAAATTATAACCATTTTATCATAAAAATCAAGTTTAATATATCATCTTATTATTTTATCATATATTTAATTATTAAAATATTAATTAAATAAGGTTTCAAAAATCAATTTCTTGGAGCCTTATTTATTGCCATAATTTTAGATTTATATGTATTTATCTACTTAATTTATAAATTCCATTTCCCATTTATAATATCCACTTTTTTCATCTTTAATATATTTTAAATATGCTGAATACATTGTTCCCTTTTTGCTTTTTATATTTCTAAAGCCAACCTTACCGTTTTTAAGTAATATTTCAACCATTTGTCTACTAACCTTTTTCCCTAGTGACGCAATAAATCTATCATTTTTCCATATTGTAAAATCGCACCCATTTTTCCAATTACTGCATCCAAATCCTTTATCATTTTCTAATATAGGATTCTGACAAATAGGACATATACCTATAACCTCTGCCCCTTCTGGTATATCTGCTTTAAAGTTCTTTAACATTGATGTATCTTTTTTTATAGCATCTACTGCATTTATAGTAAATTCTTTAATCATATTTATAAAATCATCTTTTTTAAATTTTCCTTTTTCTATGTCTGATAATGTCTTTTCAATTCTACCCGTATATTCTAAATCCATAAGTTCCTTTGCTGGAAATATTTCCACTAAAGTTTTACCGAGCTCTGTGCATGTAAGACTTTTTCCCTTTGATTTAATATATGATGCATCCTTTAGTTTCTTTATTGTTTCAGCCCTAGTAGCTGGAGTTCCTATACTAAATCCACTTAATATTGAAGCCATCATTTCTTCTGTATCTTCTTCATCTTTAAAGCTCTTTCCACAGGTCTCCATAACTCTCAAAAGTGTTTTCTCAGTGTGAAGTTTGGGTGGTTTTTTAGTAACAGCATTTACCTTACTATCAATTATATCTATAGTTTCTTTTTCTGATACCATTGGTAAAACTGTATCCTTACTTTCCATTTTTTCAACAACATGCCATCCTTCAACTATCTGAACCTTTCCTTTTGATACAAATATACCTTTAATTGTATCGTCGTTAACTTTTGAGACAAGCCTAGTTTCTTCATACTGTGCTATCGGTAAAAATTGCATTATAAATCTATTTTTAATTGTATTATATACAATCTCTTCATCCTTATTTAATCCACTGGGTTTCATATAAGTTGGAACTATTGCACTATGGCTTTCTACTTTTGAATTGTTAAATATTCTTTTATTATCAATAAACTTAATTTGGCTTTCATATTTTAATCCTTTTTTAATTATGTCTAACACTTTTTTAGTTCTTTCTTTTAAGCTTTCCTCTAATGCAACGCTTCCTGTCCTTGGATATGTTGTAAATTTCTTTTCATAAAGAGATTGGGCAACCTTTAATACTTTATCTGAAGTCCATCCTTTATATTTACTTGTAATATAACCTTGCAAATTTGATAGATTGAATAAAAGTGGTGCATAATCTTTCTTCTTCTCAACTTGCTTTTCTACAATTTCTGCATTCTTATCTTTTAAAAGTTTAATTATATTTTCTGGAACCTCTTTATCATCAAATTTTTCATTATCTTTTTCATAATAAATACCTTCAAATTCATCATTACCTTTTGTCTTAAAAGTAGCTATCAATTTATAATAAGTTGATGACTTAAAATTTTCTATTTCTTTATCTCTATCATAAATAATTTTTAATGTTGGTAACAAGACTCTTCCTATATTTAATATCTTCTTGTCATTAGGATTATATCTTAAGGTAGCTACCGAAGTTAAATTTATTCCTATTATCCAATCTGCCCATTGCCTACCAATGCCTGCATCTTGAAGTGATTGCATTTCCTCATTATTCTTTAAATTTTCCATTCCTTTTTTTACTTCTGCTGCTGTCCATTCATTCAATAGTATTCTAAATACAGGTTTTCTTTCATTTAAATATAAAAATATTTCATCTCCAATAACCTGACCCTCTCTATCAAAATCTGTTGCTGATATAATTCCATCTACATCGTTTCTATCTATTAAACCTTTTATTGTATTAAGTTGTTTTTCAGCACCCTTATCTACAGATGTTCTATTTAAATTGTCACATTTAACTTTATACTCAAACTTCTCTGGAATGAATGGAAACTTCTCCATTCTCCATGCCCTCATAACTTCATCATAATCTTTAGCATCATATAGTTGTAATAGATGACCAAATGCCCATGTAACTAGATATTCATCACCCTCAAAGTATCCATCTTTTCTTTTTTTAATTCCAAAAGCATCAGCAATATTTTTTGCAACCGAGGGCTTTTCAGCAATTATAACTTTTTTCATTCACATCTCCCTCCTTTTTTTCTAACAAATATTCTTTAGCTAGAATTCATTGAATAAAAGAATCAAAAACAGACTGCTAGATTGCAGTCTGTTTTGTTATAGATACCACTATAGGAAAAATATCAAACTACTTTATTCTATAACCTTACCCATTTTTCTAAATCTATCATATCTTTCTTTTAAAAGAACATCCATTTCCTTGTCTATAAGCTTTGGAAGTTCCTCAATTAATACTTTTTTCAAATTATTACACACAAAATTTAGATCTGTATGTGCGCCACCATCTGGTTCACTTATAACTTTTTCTATAATCTCGTATTTCTTTAAATCCTGTGCAGTTATTTTCATAACCTCAGCAGCCTCTTTAGCCCTCTTTGCATCCTTCCATAGAATAGATGCAAAACCTTCTGGAGAAAGTATTGAATAAACTGAATTTTCTAGCATCCACACCTGATCCGCTACTGCTAAAGCAAGTGCACCACCACTTCCACCTTCTCCAATAAATATAGATATTATAGGAGTTTTTAGAGAAGACATTTCCATAAGATTTCTAGCTATTGCTTCACCTTGACCTCTTTCTTCTGCCCCTATACCACAATAAGCTCCTGGAGTATCCACAAAACAAAGAACTGGCCTTTGAAATTTTTCTGCTTGTTTCATAAGCCTAAGAGCTTTTCTATAACCTTCTGGATTGGGCATACCAAAATTTCTCTCTATATTTTCTTTAGTATCTCTTCCCTTTTGCTGACCTATTACAGTTACAGATATACCATTGATGGTAGCAAGCCCTCCAACGATAGCAGAATCATCTCCAAATAATCTATCTCCGTGTAGTTCTATAAAGGAGTCAAATAACTTCTCTACATAATCAAGTGCTGTTGGTCTCTCTACCTTTCTTGCAATAGTAAGTCTTTCCCAAGCAGATAGAGTTTTTATATTTTCATTATCCAATGAATATCACCTCAATTCTTATATTGATAAAAGTTTTCCAAGAGTATCTTTAAGTTTAACTCTTTCAACAATTTTATCGATAAACCCATGTTTAAGTAAGAATTCTGCACTTTGAAATTCACTGGGCAATTTTTGTTTTATAGTTTGTTCTATAACTCTTCTTCCAGCAAAACCTATAAGTGCACCAGGCTCTGAAATTATTATATCTCCAAGCATAGCAAAACTTGCAGTAACTCCACCTGTAGTTGGATCTGTAAGCACTGTAATATATAAAAGTCCTGCTTCATCGTGTCTTGCAAGAGCACTACTTGTTTTTGCCATTTGCATTAATGAAAATATACCCTCTTGCATTCTGGCTCCTCCAGATGCAGTAAATATTATTATTGGTAACTTCTTATCTGTAGCTGTTTCAATTGCTCTTGTTATCTTTTCTCCAACAACTGATCCCATACTAGCCATCATAAAATTACTATCCATAACAGCTATTACTGTATTTTTACCATTTACATTTCCCATTCCTGTAACCACGGCATCATTAAGTCCAGTTTTTTCAGCCGCCTCCCTAGTTTTTTCATCGTAATCTGGAAAATTCAAAGGATTTGATGGTTTAATGTTTAAATCAAATTCTATAAAAGTATCTTCATCTATTATAGTCTTTACTCTCTCTCTTGCATTTAACCTAAGGTGTGCATTACAATTTACACATACCTTTAAGTTTTCATTTAGGTCATTTTTATACAGTATTCTTCCACACTTTGGACATTTAACCCACATACCATCTGGTATTATGGGCAACTCTTCTTCTGATATATCTATGTTTTCATTTTTTATCTCAGTATTACTAACAGTAATATATTTTCTTTTTCTGAATAACCCCATAAATTTCACCTAACCTTTACCACATGTTTTATCATGTGTTTAAAAATAATATGGAAAATGACTACTATTATATTAATGTTATCGTATAATTCCAAAATTCAAATCCTGGTTTATAAATTAAACTCTTTATTTATAAAACTTGTATTATAATTACCTTCTCTAAATGTTGCATTATTTATTATTCTATATTGAAAATCTATATTCGTATCTACACCTTCTATAATAAATTCTCCAAGTGCCCTCTTCATTCTACTTATAGCTTCACTTCTATCTCTGCCATATACAATAAGTTTACCTATCATAGAGTCATATGTAGGTGGAATTATGTAACCCTGATAAGCAGCGCTATCAAGTCTAACACCTATTCCCCCTGGAGTATAAAGATATTTTATTTCTCCTGGCGAAGGCATAAATCCCTTATCTGGATTTTCCGCATTTATACGACATTCTATAGCATGCCCTGTAATTTTAATATCCTCTTGTTTAAAGGATAAGGGTTCTCCAGATGCGATTTTGATTTGTTCTTTTAATAAATCAACTCCAGTAACCATTTCAGTAATAGGATGCTCCACTTGAATACGAGTATTCATTTCCATAAAATAATAGTCACCATGCTTATCCAATAAGAATTCTATTGTCCCTGCATTTTTATAATTAACGGCTTTGGCAGCTTTAACAGCTACTTCTCCCATTTCTTTTCTTAATTCCTCTGTCATAACTGGTGATGGAGCTTCTTCCAATACCTTTTGATTTCTTCTTTGAATAGAACAATCTCTTTCACCAAGATAAACTACATTTTCAAAATTATCTCCTAGTATTTGAAACTCAACATGTCTAGGTTCCTCTACAAACTTCTCTATATACATAGTATCGTCTCCAAAAGATGCCTCTGCTTCTGCTCTTGCGGTTTCAAATGCCTTTTTAAATTCATTCTCTTCCTTAACTATTCTTATTCCTCTTCCACCGCCCCCAGCAGAAGCTTTAATCATTACCGGGAAGCCTATTCTCTTTGCTTCTTTAAGAGCATTTTCTAAACCATCAACGGCACCTTCTGTTCCTGGAATAACAGGTACTCCAGCTTTAATCATAATTTCTCTTGCCTTTGATTTATTACCCATATTATCAATAGTTTCTGCATCTGGTCCTATAAATGTGATGTTACATTCTTCACACATCTTTGCAAATTTACTATTTTCAGATAAAAATCCAAAACCAGGATGAATAGCTTGTGCTCCAGTAAGAACAGTAGCACTTATTATATTTTGCATATTTAAATAGCTATCCTTGGACTTTGCAGGTCCAATACAAACTGCTTCATCTGCTATTTGAGTATGCATTGCATCCTTATCAACTTCTGAATAAACAGCAACAGTAGCTATATTCATTTCCTGGCAAGCTCTTATTATTCTAACTGCAATTTCTCCTCGATTAGCAATTAATATCTTTTTAAGCATATCTATACTCTCCATTTCTAAAGTTTAGTGCTTATAAATCAAATCTTAAAACTCAGAGTAAATTCTACTCTTACTGAATTTTAGACATAGTTATATATGTGTTACAAATTTATCAAACAAACTTCATACTTAACCTATCATAAATGTAAGTTCAGCTTCTGCGGCCTTTTTGCCATCTACAGTAGCAATAGCTTTACCAATTCCAGCGGGTCCCTTTATTTTAACTATCTCTACTTCAAGCTTTAATACGTCTCCTGGAACAACCATCTTTCTAAACTTAGCCATTTTTATACCACCAAAATACGGTGTTTTTCCCTTGTAAGCATCCATACTTAGAATTGCTACTGCACCTAACTGTGCTAATGCTTCTATTATTAAAACACCTGGCATTACAGGATTTCCTGGAAAGTGTCCTTGAAAAAATTGTTCATTAGCTGTAACATTCTTATAACCTACAGCTTTCTTACCTGGTTCAATTTCCTCAACCCTGTCAACTAAAAGCATAGGATATCTATGTGGTATTATCTCCATTATTTGTTTTATATCTAAACTCATAATTTTTCCTCCACTTTGATCATAAAACTCTTTAATTTATATATAAACTGAACATATACTATATTTACATATCTTCCGGATAACTCTACTATAGAATTTTATCTATTTAACCTTTATCTTAAACAATTTCTGACCATACTCAACCATCTGCTCATTTTCTACTAATACTTCAACCACTTCACCATCGAATTCTGATTGTATCTCATTCATGAGCTTCATAGCTTCTATAATACAAAGAGTATCTCCTTTTTTAACCTTGCTTCCAACTTCTACAAAATTAGGTTCTTTTGGATCTCCTGATGAATAGAAAGTACCTACTATAGGAGAATTTACAGCCTTAACGTTCTTTTCATCTATAATTGGTTTACTAGCTAAAGTCTTATCTTCTTCTATAACTTTCTCTTCACTTTGTGATCTCTCTTCTTTTTCATCTTCTAAGATTTCTGAACTACTAGTTACACTTATTGAATTTTCAGGTGTATCATCCTCTAATCCCTTTTTCATAGTTATATGAATACCTTCAGTTTCAATCTCTAGAAATGTAAGTCCTTCTTCTCCAGCTGTCTTAATAAGCTGTTGTATTGATTTATAATCCACTTAAATTACCTCCCGGTCCATTTCTTAAATAGAATAGTTGCATTGTGTCCACCAAAACCTAATCCGTTAGATAATGCATAGTTTAAATCTGCTTTTCTACCTAAGTCTGTAACATAATCTAAATCACATTCAGGATCTTTAACTTTTAAGCCTACAGTAGGTGGCACACATCCATCCTGTAAAGCTTTAATGGATATAACCGCTTCAACAGCTCCTGCAGCTCCAAGCAAATGTCCTGTCATTGATTTTGTTGAACTAACAGGTATTTTATATGCGTAATCTTCAAATACATTTTTTATAGCTTCTGTCTCTGATTTATCACCCACTGGAGTACTTGTTCCATGAACATTTATATAAGATACATCTTTAGGTTCAATATTAGCTTCATCTATAGCCATCTTCATAGCTCTAGCTCCATCTGCCCCATCTGGTGATGGTGAAGTAATATGATAAGCATCGCAGGTTGAACCATAACCTACAACTTCTGCATATATTTTAGCATTTCTCTTTTTTGCATGTTCAAGTTCTTCCAATATAAGTATTCCTGATCCTTCACCCATTATAAATCCATTTCTTTCAGCATCAAAAGGTATAGATGCTCTCTCTGGATCAGTACTCTTACTAAGAGCTGTCATTGATGCAAATCCCGCAATAGAAATAGGAGTAATGGCAGCTTCTGATCCTCCTGAAATTATTATATCAACTTCGTTATTTCTTATTTTATGAAATGATTCTCCAATAGCATTATTAGATGATGCACAAGCTGTAACAATGGTAGTGCATATACCCTTAGCACCATATTTAATTGCTACATGTCCTGAAGCCATATTGCTTATTATCATTGGTATAAGCATAGGTGAAACTCTGTTAGGTCCTTTTTCATTAAGTTTCTTTACCTGTTCTTCAATAGTACCTATTCCTCCAATTCCACTTCCTAGTATAACTCCAACTCTTTCCGCATTAAGTTCATCGAATTTCAAGCCAGAGTCCTCTACAGCTTCCTTTGAAGCAGCCATAGCGAAATGGCAGAATCTATCCATTCTTCTTGCTTCTTTTTTATCAACATAATCTTCTGGATTAAACTCTTTAACTTCAGCTGCTAGTTTAGCTTTGAAGTCAGTAGTATCAAATAATGTTATTTTATCAATTCCACATTTTCCGTTTTTAATTGAATTCCAAAATGTTTCTACATCATTGCCTACAGGAGTAATTGCTCCCATACCAGTAATAACTACTCTTCTACTCATACGCTTCTCCTACCTTTATATTTTTTTAAGTTATAACCCTAAAAGGTTATTGCATTACCATACCACCATCTACATTTATAACTTGACCAGTTATGTATGAAGCCATATCAGAAGCTAAAAAGCCTACTAAATTTGCTACATCTTCTGGTTTCCCTAGGCTTTTCAATGGAATAGTAGTCTTTATATTTTCCTTAACTTTATCTGAAAGTACCTCTGTCATATCTGTCTCAATAAAACCTGGAGCTACTGCATTAACTGTAATTCCTCTACTTCCAAGTTCTCTAGCCGCTGATTTTGTTATCCCCAAAATGCCAGCCTTCGCAGCTGAATAATTTAGCTGACCAGCATTTCCTGTAATTCCTACTACAGAAGAAATATTTATTATCTTTCCAGACCTCTGCTTTAACATTATACCACTTACATGCTTTATAGTGTTAAATGCTCCCTTTAAATTTACATTAATAACGCTATCAAAGTCTTCTTCTTTCATTCTAAGTAGAAGTCCATCTTTAGTTATTCCTGCATTATTAACTAATATATCAATACTATCAAAAGTATCAACAGCAGACTTTATAAGATTTTTTGCCTCTTCAAAATCACTTATATCAGCCTGAACAGCTATAGCTTTTACACCTTTAGCCTCTATTTCTTGTAAAAGTTCTTCTGTATCCTTAGCACTGCTTCTGTAATTTACAACTACGTTAGCGCCCATATCTGCGAGCCTAAGTGCTATAGCTCTTCCAATACCTCTACTGGCACCAGTTACTATTGCGGTTCTATCTTTTAGACTACAACATTGCATTTAAATATTCCTCCTATCCCATAATATTTTCTACACACTTATTTAAACTTTCTATATCTTCTACATTAAACATTTTAAGCTTTCTATTTATTTTTCTTACAAATCCACTTAATACTTTTCCTGGACCAATTTCAATAAATGTATCTACACCATCATCTATCATCCTATTTATAGTATCTTCCCAAAGAACAGAACTCATAACCTGTTTTCTAAGCAATTCCTTAATTTCTTGTTCTGTTTTTATATAATCTCCTGTAACATTAGTTATTACAGGTAATCTCATCTTATTTACAGTTACATTTTCAAGCTCTATTGCTAATTTATCCGATGCTGGTTTTAGCATAGATGTATGAAATGGCCCACTAACTTGAAGCATAACCACTTTTCTTGCTCCTGCTTCTTTAGCGAGTTCTGCTGCCACTTCTACTGCTGCTACTTCTCCAGCAATTGCAATCTGTCCAGGACAATTAAAATTAGTAGGTTCTACTATTCCCTTATCACTTGCCGCTATGCACACTTTTCTTACCGTATCACCATCAAGTCCCAAAACTGCCGCCATAGCCCCTTTACCTTGCGGTACAGCTTCTTGCATATATTTGCCTCTCTTTTTAACAAGCTTTACAGCCTCCTGAAAGTCAAAAGCTCCACTATATACAAGGGCAGAATATTCACCTAGGCTTAACCCAGCTGCCATATCCGCCTTAATTCCTTTACTTTCTAAAGCTTTAAGAGCCGCTATACTTGTTGTCAAAATTGCCGGTTGAGTATTTTCTGTCTTATCTAGCTCTTCTTTACTACCTTGAAAACAAATGTCACTTATTTTAAAATTCAATGACTTATCTGCTTGCTCAAATATATTCTTACTATCCTCAAAGCTATCATAAAGTTCCTTGCCCATGCCTACATATTGTGCACCTTGACCTGAAAATAAAAATGCTATTTTTTCCATAATACCTCTCCATTTCTCTAAGATATTCGATTATAAACTATTAACTTTTTCCAATGTCTTGTCCGCTTGTGTAAACATTTCTTTTATCATATCTTTACAGTTTTGCTTTTTGCATACAAGTCCAGCTATCTGCCCAGCCATAATAGATCCCATATTTATGTCTCCATCCTTTACAGCCTTTGGTAATGCCCCTCTTCCTAATTCCTCATATTTGTCAACCTCTGCTCCTTCTTTTTCAAGGATTTGAAATTGTCTAGTAAGTTTATTACGCAAAACTCTTACAGGATGACCTGTAGGTCTTCCTGTAACCACTGAATCTATATCCTTTGCTTTTATAACTTTTTCTTTATAGTTTTCATGTACAGTACATTCATCAGCCACTAAAAATCTAGTTCCGACCTGTACGCCTACAGCACCAAGCATAAATGCAGCTGCAATCCCTCTTCCATCACCAACACCACCGGCAGCAATTACAGGAATACTAACTGCATCTACCACCTGTGGAACCAAAGTCATAGTAGTAAGTTCCCCCACATGACCACCTGATTCACATCCCTCAGCTATAACTGCATCTACTCCACTTCTTTCCATCCTTTTAGCAAGTGCAACAGATGCTACTACAGGTATAACTTTTATACCATGAGATTTCCACATTTCAACGTATTTACCTGGATTTCCAGCTCCAGTGGTAACAACTTTTACACCTTCTTCACAAACCATTTTTGCAATTTCCTCAGCATTATCACTTAAAAGCATTATATTAACTCCAAAAGGTTTATCTGTAAGTTGTTTTGTTTTTCTAATTTCATCTCTTATATAATCTACTGGTGCATTAGCCCCTGCAATAATTCCAAGTCCACCAGCATTTGATACTGCTGCCGCTAATGAGCTATCTGCAATCCATGCCATAGCACCTTGTATAATGGGATACTCTATTCCTGCCATTTCACAAAATATGGATTTAATCATGATATCCTCCTTGTATTATCTAATATTTTCATCTTTGTAGCTGTTATGTTAATAGGTCAGATAGAAAGATCTAAATTTAAATTGATTGTTCTCAATAAATATATAATCTCCTTATCTGACCTTAATAAGTTCTTACCTTTAATCAATCATCCACTCTATAAGTACTGCTCCAAAGGTTAGACCACCACCAAAACCAACTAAAATAATTTTATCTCCTCTGTGAAGAAGTCCTTTTCTTGCCATCTCATCAAGAGCAAGTGGTATACTAGCTGCTGATGTATTTCCATATTTATCTAAATTCATATAGAATTTATCGCTATGAATTTCTAATCTCTTAGCTGCAGAATCTATTATCCTCATATTAGCTTGATGGGGCACAATATATTTAATATCTTCTATAGTGCAATCCTGATTTTCCAAAACCTGATCTATACATTTAGGGATAATTTTAGTACCAAATCTGAATATATCTTTTCCGCTCATGGTAACTATATTATCATTTTTTTCTACTGCCGTGATAAACGGATTTCTAACCGGCACTGCTGAACAAGCTAAAAATTCTGCTCCATTTCTTCCATCAGAACCTGTATATATTGACAGTATTCCATTTTCATCCTGTGATCTTTGGAGTATTGCAGCACCTGCTCCATCACCAAATAAAACACAAGTACTTCTATCTGACCAATCTATAATCTTAGATAGTACTTCTGCCCCAATTACTAGAACAGTTTTACATTGACCAGTTTTTATAAATTGAGTCCCTATGTTTAGAGCATAAACAAATCCAGAACAGGCAGCTGCTATGTCAAAGCACGTTGCATTTTCTGCACCTATTTCTGCCTGAACGATACAAGCTGTTGAAGGTATAAACTTATCTGGAGAAGCAGTCCCTACAACTACTAAATCTATTTCTAAAGGATCTATATTCGCATTCTTTATAGCCTCTAATGCCGCTTTTGTAGACAATACCGATGTGTCTTCTCCTGTAGTTATTCTTCTTTCTTTTATTCCAGTCCTGCTGGAAATCCATTCATCATTAGTATCAACTATTTCTGAGAGATCGGAATTTGTTACTATTCTATCAGGCGCATAACTTCCAGTCCCTATTATTTTAACATTATTCACAAAATCACTCCTCGTTAGTCCTTACCTCTATTTTATATTTATTCCTGAAAAAATAATTAATTTTCTCCAAAGCGTTTATTAAAACTTCTTCTTCCTTACTACTCATTCCTTTTAAAGTCTCCCTAATCATATCTCTATGAAATTTTGCATGTATTCTGTAAGCAAGCTTACCTTTTCTAGTTAAAGCAATCTTAACTACTCTTCTATCTTCCTCAGATCTTTTCCTCTCAACATAACCTTTTTTTACTAAGTTACTTATAGCCGTGGTAAGAGTTCCTACTGTAATTCCAAGATCTAAAGCCACCTTAGACATAGTTTTTGGAACATACATACCTATAGCTTCAATGGTGTGCATTTCAGTAACTGATATATCTTTAAATGAACCTTCTTTCAGTGCCGTTTGTTCTATAGTCAGTATACCGTTAAATATGTCTACCATTAATTCATTCATTACAGTTAACGTCTTATCCAACTATATCACCACTTTTTAAATATTTTGAATATCAAATATTTTGACAGTCAAAGTATAATGTAATAAGCTTGACTTGTCAACTATTCTAGATGTGCTTCGCATTCGGATACAAGTTCATCCAAAAGTTCTTTCACTGTAACAATTTTATCTATTTTGTACGCATTACTACCTGTAAATAATAATCCATTATCAATATCACCCTCTACAGCATTTATAAGAGCATTTGATATACAATATGGAGTATTTTTAGGATTACATGGTTTCAAGCAGTTATAACATTTTGTTATAGGTTCTTTTTCTTTTTTTATTTTTTCGATAAAGGGATTCCTTATAGCTCTTCCTGGCATCCCTACTGGGCTAACTACAATTTCTATATCCTCTTTCTTACAATCAATAAAAGCTTGTTTATATTTTATATGTGCATCACACTCTTCTGTAGCTATAAATCTAGTAGCAATTTGCACACCTGCTGCTCCTAATTTTATATACTTTGCAATATCTTCTCCTGTGTATATTCCGCCAGCACAAATAACAGGTATCTTTCTTTTATATTTATCCTCAAAAGGTTTTACTGCTTCTATTACGGACTGTACTATTTCACCTAAATCTATATTATTTTCACCTGTAAGTTGTTCTATTGAAAAACCAAGATGTCCACCTGCATTCGGTCCTTCTACTACAACTAAATCAGGTATTCTATCGTGTTTCTTATCCCACATCTTACAAATAACCTTTGCCGCTTTTGCAGATGAAACTATTGGTGCAATCTTAGTATTTGAACCTTCCACAACTGCTGGTAGTGACATCGGAATCCCTGCCCCTGATATTATAAGGTCTATTCCTTCCTCTACTGCTACCTTTGCCAATACATCATAATTGTTTACAGCAACCATATGATTTATTGCTATTATTCCTTTTGGGCTAATTTCCTTTGCCCTTCTAATATGTTTTCTTAAAGCTCTTGCATTTGCCTCCAAAGTATTAGTTTCAAAATCAGGTTCATCAAAACCAATTTGTACTGATGAAATTACTCCAACAGCACCACACTTTGCAACAGCACCCGCTAATTTAGAACGTGATATACCAACGCCCATTCCTCCTTGAACTATTGGAATATCCGCTTTTAAATCTCCTATCACTAAAGGAGGTAATTTCATAATTATCTCTTCCTTTTCTATATAGTTAAATACTTATATTCATAATTATATATTTTGATAATCAAAGTATATATAAAAAGTCCTATTTCGTCAAGAACAATTGTTAAAATTTGTTTTTATAATGATATATTTTCCAATTCAAGCAAGTACTTTTTTCTATTAATTCCCCCTGCATATCCTACAAGCTTACCATCTTTACCTATTACCCTATGACATGGAATTATTATGGCTATTTTATTTTTATTATTGGCATTTCCCACTGCCCTTGCTGCTTTTGGATTGCCTATAGCCTCTGCTATTTGTTTATAAGAATAAGTCTTACCATAGGGTATATTTATAAGTTCCTTCCATACCTTTTTTTGAAATTCAGTTCCCTGAATATTGATTTTAACTGTAAAGGTTGTTCTCTTATTATTAAAATACTCATCTAGCTCCTTTAAGGCTAGCGAAGTGTTCTCATCTATTTTTTCTTGTTTACACATTTCTTCTTGTTTTCCATTATCTACGAATTCCAATATTTCTATTCCATTCTTTGAACCTTTAATTTTAATCAACCCTATAGGTGATGAATAGTATGCATAGCACATGATAAATCCCACCTCTACTTATTATAAAGTTACATACTTTTATAGCTATTATATTGTATCATAACCCAAAACAATTGCTAACAATAATAATCTATTAATAATCTTGCCATAAACCTGTAACAATAAATCTTTATTATGTAATTAAAATCTTAATTAATTTAAATTTATTTTACAAGATTATATAAAAATATATATTTGGGGGGATTAAAATGAATAGAGCTTCATTAAAAAAATTAATTATACCAATAGTAATAGTAGCTATAATTTCTGGTGGTTCTTACTATGCTTATAGTAAATATTCTAAAACTAAAACTACCAGTCAAAGCAGATTTATATCAATGACTGCCACAAAAGGTTCCATTTCAGTGGATGTACCAGGAACAGGTACCGTAGCTGCTTCATCACCAAAAGATATATTAGCTACTGGCAATGGTGTTCTAACTAACTTTCCAATACAAGCTGGAAGTGTAGTTAAACAAGGAGATTCTTTAGGTTACATAAATGACACTACCATAAGTAATCAAATACAATCAGATCAATTAAAGCTTCAGCAAGCAAAACAGCAGTTAACTCAAATAACTAATCAAGCAAATTATCAGCAACAAACTGATCAAATGAAACTAAATCAAGCGCAAACACAAGTTTCCCAAATGAGCAAGCAATCAGATATTGATAATGAAAATATAACTATTCAACAATTACAGAATACGCTAAATAATGACAATACTACTAAAACACAAAATATAAATAATCAGAATTTGACTATTCAACAATTACAAAATACTTTAAATAACGACATTACTAATAAAAACGCTCTAAATTTATCAGTTCCTATAAGTGGTACTGTAGTAGCAGCTAATAACCAAAATGGAGACACAGTACAAAGTGGAAAAACTATAGCTACAATTGTTGATACTAGCCATCTACAATTAAATGTACCTATAGATGAATTGGATATAAATAAAGTACAAGTTGGTCAGAAAGCTGATATTACTTTTAATGATATAAAGGATAAGAACTTCACAGGCTCAGTTGCTAATATTGCTTACACAGGACAAACAACAAATAATGTAACTACTTATAATGTAGTGGTTACTATAGATAATCCAGATGGTATAAAACTTGGTATGAATGCCAATATAAATATACATGTTCAAAATAAAGATAATGTGGTAATGCTTCCTACGGAAGCTATACAAAGTAGAAATGGTAAAAAATATGTGATGGAGGGATCTGTAAGCTCTACAAATGGTGAAAATAGTTCAAGCAATACTACCAGAAAAAATAAATACGGTGGTAATGATAGCAACTCACAAAGTAATTCTAGAAGTGGACAAAATAGTGGCTACAGTAATAACGGCAGAGCATCAGCAGCCGGAGGAAAACTTGTAGAAGTTCAAACAGGTCTTGAAAATCAAAATTATGTAGAAATTACAAATGGACTCCAAGAGGGACAAAAAGTTTTAGTTCAACTGCCAAATATTTCTTCTACTGGTTCACAAGGCAGATCTGGCTCTAGTGGCCGTAACGGTGGTGGCAGCGGATTTGGCGGTGCTAGCGGTTTTAGTGGCGGTGGCCGTAGTGGAAATTAAAAACTTACATCATAAACAAAATTCTTCGATTCAGATAAAGTCTTTACTCCATCTGAAACCTAGAAGTCATTATCTATAGACCTTTCACTGTTATCTTCTTTCTACTGAAGTATTACAGTGGTTAGTTATTAGATAAAAATTAATTATGGAGGAAACTATAAATGATAGAAGTAAAAAATCTTAGTAAAATCTATAAAATGGGTAAAGAGAAAGTCTATGCATTAGATAATGTTTCTTTAAATATAAATGATGGAGAATTTGCTGCTATTGTGGGTCCATCAGGCTCTGGTAAATCTACTTTAATGAATATTTTGGGATGTCTTGATGTACCTTCTGAAGGAAGCTATATATTAGATGGAAAACCAGTTGAAAGTTTAAATGATGACCAACTTGCTGAAATAAGAAATGAAAAAATAGGGTTTATATTTCAAAAATATAATCTTCTAACGAAATTAAATGTTTATGAAAATGTAGAAATACCATTAATTTACTTAGGATTAAATGGAGCTGAAAGAAAGAAAAGAATATTGGATGCATTAGATCAAGTAGGTCTATCCAATCGTATTCATCACAAGCCATCTGAACTTTCCGGCGGACAACAGCAAAGGGTATCTATAGCTCGAGCTCTAGCCACTAACCCCTCAGTAATAATGGCAGATGAACCTACTGGAGCATTAGATAGTAAAACTGGTAAAGAAGTCCTTATCTTATTGCAGGAACTTCACAAAACAGGTAGAACAATTGTACTAATAACTCATGACCTGTCCATTGCTGAAAAGGCAGAAAGAAGAGTACAAATAAAAGATGGCATTATAATTTCTGATGATAGGGGGAATATTAAATGAAAATATATCAACTGTTTAAGATGTCCATAAAATCCATCATCGGTAACAAGATAAGATCTCTTCTTACAATGCTTGGAATAATTATTGGTATAGCCTCTGTTATTATTCTAGTTGCTATGGGTCAAGGAACTACTAAACAAGTCCAAGACTCAATACAAAGTATGGGTACTAATCTTATAACTGTCAACATTGTAGGAAATAGAAATGAAAATATTACAACCAAAGAATTGGAACAACTGAAAACTAAACCTGGTATAACAGATATTTCTCCAACACTAACCCAAAATGTGAATATTGAAGGTAACGGCAAAACTGCAAGCACCTCTGCTCAGGCTGTAGAAAGTAATTTTGAAAAAATTCGAAATATGTCGATTCAGGATGGAAGATTTATAAATCAATCGGATTTAGATAATAGATATTATTCTGTTGTAGTTGGAACAGATGTTGCTACTGAGCTCTTCAACAGCACAAATGTTGTAGGTGAATCACTAAGTATAAATGGTGTAAACTTTACTATAGTAGGTGTTTTAGCATCTATGGGAACAACCTCTATGGGCTCATCAGATGATACAGTATTGATTCCTCTTACAACAGCTCAAAGACTTTTGAAGACAACACAAGTAAAAACCTTCTACGTTCAAGCATCAAATTCTAGTACTGTAGATACTGCCATGTCTTATCTACAGATTTTCTTAGATAAAAAATATAATTTACCAATAAGTTCAACTACCTCAGATACGAATAAGTATTTTAGGGTAATGAATGAAACTAGCTTACTTCAAACTGCTACTTCAACGCAACAAAGCATGACTAATATGCTTTCTGGTATAGCAGCTATTTCGCTAGTCGTTGGTGGTATTGGCAT
Organism: Clostridium arbusti SL206; assembly: GCF_000246895.1. GTDB lineage: Bacteria > Bacillota > Clostridia > Clostridiales > Clostridiaceae > Clostridium_I > Clostridium_I arbusti. Next base: position 108,180 of record NZ_BAEV01000001.1, read on the forward strand.
AATGAATATAATGCTTGTATCAGTTATGGAACGTACACGAGAGATTGGTATAAGGAAAGCACTTGGAGCTAAAAGGAAAGCAATACTTTTACAATTTCTTATTGAAGCAGTATTTGTAAGTGGTATAGGCGGTATAATAGGAGTACTAATTGGTATTGGCGGTAGTGAATTGTTACAAACTTATAACCATACTGCAATACAATTATCAGCATCCGTTATATTAGCAGCTTTCGCATTTTCAGTAACTGTAGGTGTTGTATTTGGTCTATACCCTGCAAACAAAGCATCAAAATTAAATCCAATAGATGCACTAAGTTATGAGTAGATTAAAATAAGTATATCCTATACAAATAAGAATAAAGAGCGGTCTCAAAAATAATGAATACTCATTTAATTTAAGAATAGCTTCATTTAATTACTATAAATCATATTTTTAGTAGTAAAATGGTTAATGATCTGTCTCACAATACATAGATATGCATTATGAGACAGATCATTAACTTTTAATTAGTAAATCTTATTAGTAAATCTTTCAAATAAATTATACTTTGTCGCAGTATTCTAAGCTTTTATTATCAGACATTATATTCATCAGTAATTTGTACTAGATGCAGCTGCTCCAATTAAAGCTCCACAAGCCGCTAAAAATAATACGAACAAAGCAACCGATATAATTCCAAGCACTAACCCTGCAGTAGCCATACCGGTACCATTAAGCTCACCATTAGAATTTTTAATTTTATTTTTACCTATAACGGCAAAAACAATTGCTAACACCGCCAATATTATTCCCAAAAAATTAATTCCCGGAATAAAATCAAAAACCACACTTATTATACCTAGAATCATACTTGCCACAGAAAAATTATCATTTTTAACCAAAGCGATTCTCACTCCTCTAAAAATATTATTATAATGACATATATTCTACTATTATATCTTTCACACTTAAAACAAGGTTTTTTTATTATGTTTAAGTATTTTATTTATTTTTTCATTAGTTTCTCCGCACGCTTTATCTCATCTGGTGCTAGATCATCAGGTACCTCTCCTATACTATTACCAAGAATAAATCTAGCACATTTTTCATAATTTGCATTACAAAATCTATTCTTATATTTAGTAATATCATCCTTAAGTCTCTCATCTGAATTATTAATAAATGGACACACCTCCAAATTAGGACAAGACATAAGTAATTCCCCCAAACAAAAACTTATCCCTACAATTATATGAGTTTAATCTCAATATTTATTCTGAATTTGTAAAACTAAATCTTTAGATTTTCTTTATTGTTTCTTACTCTTTGCTTTATTTTAATGTTTTAAATTGTGTTTATAACATTATTAATAGATTAAGTTAAGGTATTAAAATAAAAAATTATCCCTTAAATATATTTCTTTTATTTATAAAGTGTCTGTTATAATTACTGCTTACTAACGCCCATTGACATAAATTAGTACTTATATTAATATTATCTTATCATAATCAAATATTGAGTATTCTTATCAAGAGAGGTGGAGGGACTGGCCCTATGAAACCCAACAACCGACATTTTTGATGTAGCGGTGTTAATTCCTGCAGAGTCATTCTGTTCTGAAAGATAGGAAAATAGTATATAACTTTTAAAGTTTAAAAAGACTGTTTTTCTAAAAGAAAAGCAGTCTTTTATTATGAAAATTAAATTTTAATTAATAAGATTATATTAGTAATATATTAATTTTGTAGAACTACTGATAAGATAATATGTTTTAGAAAGGCAGTGCTTTTTATGAAAATAAAAAATATGTATAATAAAGAAACGCCCTTAATTTCTTTTGAAATTTTTCCACCTAAAAAAGAGACTAATATAGAGAGCATTTATAATACAATAGATGTATTATCTGGATTAAATCCTGATTTTATAAGTGTAACCTATGGAGCTGGTGGCTCCAATGATAGCAGTAAAACTACAAAAATTGCTTCAATTATTAAAAATAAATATAATATAGAAGCACTTGCTCACTTAACTTGTATTACTTCAACTAAAGATGATATAGAGAACACTTTAAATACTTTTAAAAAAAATAATATAAATAATATTCTGGCTCTTAGAGGAGACCTTCCTTCTAACTTTTCTAAATCAAATAAACTTGAATATGGATATGCCAGTGATCTTATAGCTCATATTAAAAACAACCAAGATTTTTCTATTGGTGCAGCATGTTATCCCGAAGGTCACATAGACTGTAAAAGTCTCCATACAGATTTACTAAATCTTAGACATAAAGTAAATGTTGGTGCTGAATTTTTAATTACTCAATTATTCTTTGATAATGAATACTTCTATAAGTTTAAGGAAAATTTACAGGAACTTAAAATAACCGTTCCTGTATCTATAGGCATAATGCCTGTAATTAATAAAAACCAGGTCTTAAGAATAACATCACTATGTGGCACTACTTTACCCGACAAGTTTAAAAGGATGATAAATAAATATGAAAATAATCCAGAAGCTTTAAAAGAAGCCGGTATTGCCTATGCAACAGAGCAAATAATAGATCTTATTTCTTATGGCACTGATGGAATCCATTTATATACTATGAATAAACCAGAAATAGCCCAAAAAATACTATCAAACATATCCTATATAAGAAATACAAATAAAATATCTTAGAATATATATTTCCTGGAAGCAAACTACTGGAACTTCTATGAGTTCCAGTAGTTTGCTTCCAAAGTTTCCTACAGTACCCTACTCTATACAGGCTTGAAATCTTCTTGAACGAGAAGTTACTGTAAGATATTATTATCTACTCAAATACTCTATTAGTTCTCTTCTAAGCCAATCTAACGTAGATGCAACAGCTCTATCTCTAACCTTCTGTCTATTACCTGCTAGATTTAATTTTTTAGTCTTTATCACTCCATTTATGTAAAGTCCAACATAAACAAGTCCAACTGGTTTTTCAACAGTACCTCCATCAGGACCTGCTATTCCAGTAGTAGAAACTCCTATATTAGTACCTGCAGCTTTTGCCATTCCCTCTGCCATTTCAGCTGCACACTGCCTACTAACAGCACCAAACTTATTCAAGGTATCTTCTTTAACTTTTAGTCTTGCCATTTTTGCAGCATTACTATAGGTTACGGCTCCTTCAATAAATACAGAAGATATTCCTGGGTAATTAATCAATTGTCCTGATAAAAGTCCCCCTGTACAAGATTCTGCCATAGATATGGTAAGCTTATTATCTATAAGTAATTTTGCAACCACTTCTTCTATAGTTTGATTCTCTATTCCATATACATTTATATCTCCTAATTTATCTCTTATTTCTTTTTCAACTGGCTCAATTAATTTATAGGCTGTCTCTTCATCATTAGCCTTGGCAGTAAGTCTCAATATAACCTCGTTATCCTTTGCATAAGGTGCAACTGTAGGATTCAATTGTCTATCTATTATATAACCTATTATATTATCAACACTACTTTCACCTATGCCCGTTATCCTTAAAACTTTAGATATAAGTGTTCCCTCTTGGAATTTCTTTAAATATGGGATTACACCTTCATTCAGCATTGGTATCATCTCTTTAGGTGGTCCTGGTAATAGTACTGCTATTTTATTATTTTCTTCAATAATACATCCTGGAGCAGTACCATTATGATTTTCCATAATAATGCATCCTTCTGGGAAGTATGCCTGTTTTTTATTATTCTCACTTAGCTCTCTATTTATCTTCTTAAAGAATTTTATAATTTCTTCCAAAGACTTATTATCTAAAATTAATTTTTTATTAAAGTATTCTGCTGCTATTTCCTTTGTTAAATCATCTTTTGTTGGTCCAAGTCCTCCAGTTGTTATTACAATATCTGCTCTACTAAGAGCAAAATTATATGCCGCCTTTAATCTTTCTGGATTATCACCAACTACTGTTTCATAATAAACATTGATGCCTAAATTAGCTAACTCTCTAGAAATATATTGAGCATTTGTATTAACTATATCTCCTAAAAGTATTTCAGTTCCAACTGATAGAATTTCAGCTTTCATTATCTTTCACCCCATCTTTTAAGCTATACCTTTTAATATTCAAAAGTTTATATATAATTATATCATAAATGTATATACAATATTCTATATAAGGCATATGAAAATAAATAGTAAGTCAAAGATGCGACGGATATTTTCAAGTCTACACGGAAACAGGTTCTGAGGATAGTGAGCTATCTGATGGTTCTGCTGACGTAGTAGGATTCAAAATAGACTAGCATACTGACTAGTTATTTATTTGAATATGCCTAAAGACTTTGTTTAATATATTATATATAAATCAACTGAGTTACTCTTCTATATAATCTAGATTTCTCTTAGTAAACCTATATTTATTTCTGTACAATCTTAGTATTTAAATATTTCAATGGGTCTACAGCAGTTCCATTTAATCTAACCTCAAAATGTATATGTGGTCCTGTGCTTCTACCAGTACTTCCTACCTTTCCTATTTCATTTCCAGTATTAACTTTTTCGCCCTTATTTACTTCAATCTTGCTACAGTGACCATATAGTGTTTCTAGACCATTAGGATGCTTTAGTATTATCACATTTCCATAACCTTCTTGTACTCCTACAAACTCCACTTCACCGCTCATAGCAGCTGCTATTTTAGTCCCCATAGGAACAGCTATATCTAATCCTTTATGCATTCCTGCCTCAATCGTTCCATTATTAAGAGTTACCTTCCTGTATCCGAAAAAAGAACTTATTCTACCATTAGCCGGTAATGTAAGAAGTGCTGCTTGTTCATTATTAGTAGCAACAGTATTATTGGAATTGGCAGCTACTTCACCCTTACTAACATTATTTCCTTTAGCATATGATACTTCATTCTTTTTGTTATTATCTATATTATTATTCTTATATACTGTATTTTCCTTAGCTTCCCTTGGTATCATACTTTTGCTTTTAACTGAAATTTTAGTTACTTTGGTGCTCATTCCCGCTTTACTACTATCCTTTGATTTATTATTGATTGATTTAGAATCTTCTTCTTTTTTATTAGAAGTTTTATTTTCATACCTTATTTTCTTCATACTAATATTTTTTCCATACAAAATATTAGTTACTTTGCTTACTTGATTTCCGAAAATATCGGTAGTATTTTCCATAGCCATAACCCTACAATAACTAAATATACAAAAGCTAACAGTTGAGATTATAATTATTAATCCCTTTGTAGTTCTATGCTTATTTATTAAATTCAAATTTATCGCTCCTCTCGCATTATGATATTATTGACATATTCTCTACAAAATATAATAAATAAACATATTTTCTTTAAAGTTTAAAAGAATGGATACTTGTATAATTTCCTGATTTTTAATCAATAATGGCTATAATTATTAAAAACTTTATTATTGCTTTTAATCAAATATTATAATATGATTGGTTTGTTAACATAATTTTTATCTTATAAATATTAAATTTAATTCAATATTTTGTTATAATAAATATAAATGTTACTATATATTGTATAATTAATTTTGAAAGGCGATGGTATTGTGAGTACTTTTATGTTCAAAAACAAAGTAAATAACTATACGCCTATAAGCAATGTGTTTATAGATAAGTACATGCCTAGAGCAAGAGGTGAGTATGTAAAAGTATATCTTTTAGGAATAAAATATTGTATATCTGGAGAACCGGGTGTAAGTTCTGCCATGTTTGCTTCAACTCTCCATCTTCTTGAAACAGATTTAATGAATGCATGGAATTACTGGAATGATGAAGGTGCAATAAAACTTATACCTATAGATAATTTAGGGAATTTTAATATAGATTTCTTAGATTTAGATGAACCTGCTTCAGATAAAAATGAAAATATAGATTTATTAAAAGAACTAAATAACAACTCAACTAAGGATATGCTTCAGGACATTGAAAATCTTGTTGGCAGACCCCTTTCAACTAAAGAAATGAAAATGTATATTAGTTGGATAAATGACTTTAATTTTCCTCCTGAATTAATTCTGTTGTTAATTGAATACTGTACATCCAAAGGTAAAACCGATTATAGATATATAGAGAGAATTGCTATATCTTGGCATGATGATAAAATTAATAGCATAGAGAATGCTCAAACCTATATAAAAAAGCATGAGGATAAATGGATAAAAATAAGAAAAATTTTATCTTATTTAGGTATTAAAGATGCTGATATTATGAAACCTCAGCAACAAATGTTAGAAAAGTGGATAAATTCCTATAATTTCCCTTTAGATATTATATATAGAGCTTGTGATATTACCTTTTCTAGAATAAATAAAGCAGATTTTAAATATATGGATGCCATTTTAACTAATTGGTTTAAAGGTGGTATAAAGACTATTCAAGATATAGATACTAAGGATTTCAAGAAGACTAAATTTAAAAAATCATCTTCAAACTCAGGCCCTAAAACTAATTTTAACAATTATGAACAAAGATCATATGATTATGATGAACTTGAAAAGAAATTATTAGGATGGGATAAAAATGATTAAGGGATACAAGGAAGAAATATCTAAAATATATTCTCGTATAAGAGAATATGAAGATTCAGCACTAAAAAAAAGAAAACTAGAGATTTCGGAAAAAATTCCAGAAGTTTCAAATATAGAAAGAAAGATAGCTAAATTTTGTATAGATCTTTCTGTTCTATCCTTTAAAGATGTAGATAATAGAGAACAATATTTAAAAGATTTAAGAGAAAAAATTACAGATCTTAGAGTAAAAAAATCCGAACTTCTTGTAAGTAATGGATATCCTATAGATTATGTTTCTCGTAATTATAAATGTACTAAATGTAAAGATACAGGCTATATAGGATCTAAACAATGTACTTGTTATAGACAAAAACTTGTTAAGTTATACTATAAAAATTCTCATTTAGATATTATATTAAAGAATAATAATTTTGAGCACTTTAACATAAATTACTATTCATCTAGCAGAACTGGAGAAGAACCAAAGAGTCCTAGAAGGAATATAGAAGAGAAAATAATCCCAGATGTTATGGATTATATAAAAAACTTTTCATCTGTAAATACAAATCTATTATTCTATGGTAACTCTGGTACTGGGAAAACATTTTTATCAAATTGTATTGCTAAAGATTTATTGGATAAAGGATTTCTAGTAATTTATAGAACTGCTGATGACCTTATCCATGATCTGAAACAAATTAAATTTGAAAATAATTCTACTCTTGAGGATTTATTATTAAATTGTGATCTACTCATATTAGATGACCTCGGAACAGAACAGATAACAGATTTTTCTTCATCTGAATTCTTTAATTTTCTTAACAAAAAATTATTAATGAATAAAAAAATGCTTATTTCTTCTAATTACTCTTTAGAAAAACTATCTAAAACATATTCAGAGAGAATTACTTCAAGACTATTTGGTAACTTCAAACTTTTTAAATTTTATGGAGAAGACATAAGAGTAAAGATCAATTTTTCAAGACAAAAGTAAATTGAAATATATAATATTTAACTATATAATTCAATCTTATTTTATCTGTAATAAAATACTTATGGTCTATTCTACAGCTCCCATTTTACTTTATATATTGGTTAATAAGCAAAATGAGGTCTTTTTATATTGATATATTAATTTCTTAATATATCAATATAAATTAAATTAATTCTATTATAAAAATGGTTGATTGAAT